>NZ_NFJG01000005.1:0-65366 GCF_002159755.1 Bacteroides sp. An269 | reverse complement strand
AGGAAGAAAATTAATGCCAGACCGAGAGAAAAACTCAATTTCTTGACTCCGGCTGAGGTCTTTTTCAAAAATATTTCGTAATGTTGCACTCGCTGGTTGACTCTGCCATGGAATCGTAACATTCTAGTTGGTACATTTCCCGATGATGCCACAAACTTAACTGAGGCACTAGGAGTTTCTACTTCTGATGGCCGTTCTAGAGCTAAAGAACTTTTTAGAATAGGTTTACTAAATCATGAACTTACAAAAGGTATGCAGGCCTTAAACTCTATTAAAAATGGAGAAAATGTACAATCAAGGCTTGGTTACATTGTCGCTCTTTTATACCAAGCATATGAAAAGAACGACTCTAATTCAATACATAGAGCAATAGCTGCAATAAATGCTATTTTTTCAATTGTACAACCTTTCGAAATTGATGGTTTTTCAATATCAGTTAATTCAGTTGTACATCGACTACTTGAGAGTTTTCCTATCCCAGAAGGCAGTGACAGAATAACTTGGTTAAGGTATTTATTATCTGGATTTTGTTGTGAATTAAAAGAAGCTAGAACTTCTAAAACAATATTGGATTATCTTCATGGGCGACAAGACCAGATTACTTTACGAATAATAGATAATAAAACCAGGAATATAAGAAGTTCTTTCTCTAGTGTTGATGAATTAAATGAATGCATCAGAAACGGCATTTCACTAACTAATATTCATCACCAAAAGATGGCGTTATTTATGTTGGGTTCTGCAAAAGATGTGGAACCCAGAGGGTTCTATGGAATTGCAGATAAGTATTTCCCGGAATTTCTTAACAGTTGTTATCTAGTAGAAAAAAACAATTTAAACAATTCTCCTTTTAGAGGATTATACTATGATGATGAAAGTACCCTTTGCCAGAAAGCGAACATCATTGAAACACTCAAAAACGTGTGTAGTAAAAATAAGGAATTATCAAAATCATATAGTGTTATTATGAAATCAATAGAAGAAGGTGCAATTGAAGCACTTATGTACATGTCAGATAAGCCAAAATCTGCATTTGTTTCAAGCTGGAAACCATCTGAAAAAATATTAAATAATGGCGATATTTTACGTTCTGTAGCAGCTCTTCAGACAAAGCCCTTCCTTCTACTTGCAGGAATTTCTGGTACGGGCAAAAGTCGTATTGTCCGTGAATTTGCCTTTAAGTCATGTCCAAAATACTTGCAAGACAAGGCTGGCACAACGCCTGGCAACTATTGTATGATTGAGGTAAAACCAAATTGGCATGACTCAACAGAATTGTTGGGATATTACAGCCGATTAGGGAAGGGTGGTTATCAGTTCACTAAGTTCGTCAAGTTCTTGGTAAAGGCCAAAATGTTCCCTACAGTTCCATTCTTTGTTTGTCTTGATGAAATGAATCTGGCGCCTGTAGAACAATACTTTGCAGAGATTTTGAGCATATTGGAAACTCGCAAGCATCCAAAGAATGAAGAAACTGGCGAGGTTGATATGACCATGGTTAAAACAGAGCCAATAATTGATGCGCTGTATTTCCGTGAATTTTCAGAAATACCCCACACAAAGAATGCACAAACAGGAGAGCCTTTCAGCAGCAATTTGACCGACAGGGACATCTACCTTAAACTCTTTAATATTAAAACCGAAAGTAATATTAATGAAGTGGTCGGCAAACGTACAGACCTGACAACCGAAGGACTAACCCTTCCGGACAATGTAGTAATCATTGGTACAGTCAATATGGATGATACCACGCATCAGTTCTCTCGTAAAGTGATTGACCGTGCTATGACCATAGAAATGAATGGAGGTAATCTACGCAATATGTTCGGTGGTAGCAAAAACTTGGAGTACTTGTCTGGCGAAGAGCAACAAAAATGGCAGAATGCTTTCGCTCGTCGATATGTCACTGCCGACGAGGTTCTGGAGGCACATTCAGATGTCGCAGCAGAATTAGTAGAAAAACTTCCATCACAGTTGGAGGAAATCAACAAGGCATTGAAAGGCACTCCTTTTGAGGTTAGTTATCGTGTGCTGAACGAACTGACCATTATGGTTGGTGTGATGCTCGATGAAGGCAAGGTACTGGATGATGCCATTGCACAATCTGTAAATAACATTCTGTTAATGAAGATTCTTCCACGCATTGAGGGCGATGCAGAGATGTTTGCGTTGTCAAGAGAATATAAAAGTAAAGTTAATGTACCTTATGATAATCGTTTAGAATGGCTGAAAGAATTGGCTCCAGACATCAAAGAAACATCAAGCGATATTACAACATCTGAAAATGATGAGGCAGAAAAACTGGCAGAAAAGGACAAGGAACATCAACAAACAGCCAAAGAGAAGATACAAGAAATGATTGACCGATTGAATAATCAAGAGTTCACTCGTTTCTGGCCATAATCGTATAGAAAGGACATATGCAGACAGAGGTTTTAAGATTCATTCATCCTGATTACGAGGTAATTGTTCGCACGCAAGACATAAGCTATTCGTGGGAACGCTTCAAGGGTCGCATCAATTATTCAAGGAAAGACAATCCAGATATTGATGCGCCAGAAACATATTGTCGTTATACCTCAAAAGATGAATGTGAACTTCGCCTATACAGTCCAATTACAAGGAAGAAAACTGAAGACGAAGAAGAAACAAAACTTGCAGCGGGCAAGGTTTGGGATAAGTTATGGCCTGTCATTTTTGAGACTTGTAAATATCAAGTCCGCTTACTATTCCATGGCGTAGATAAAGACTCTGTACCAGAAATCCGCCATGTACGAAAAGACATAGAGGATAGCTTCTTTGTTGATGAAGAGTTGAATGGAAGGGAAGAAAAATCCCTCACGGGAGAGTTGGACTTTTTGAATGAGCCAGGAGTGTTCAAACTAGATTTCTCCTATCAGAAGAATGGTGTCCGTAAAGATAGCTATGTAACTTTTGATGTAGTATCACCCAAACTTGACACAAAAAACGATTACAAGTCGCTATTACGGGAAATTAACGAGGAGTACGAAAACGTCATCTATCGCTATCTGAGCATTACTCTCCATCAATTCAGTCGAGGACGGATTAATACCGATGCCACATGGATGGCTTCATTCCAAAGCGTTGTGGATGACTATGTGAAGAACGTAAAACGTGTGATACGGAATCCACATTCACAAATTGTGAACTTCCACACATCAAGAAAGGCAGAACAGATTAAGTTCTGGACACCTGCCATGGAAGAACGCTATAGCGAAGTAAAAAAAGAAGGGAAACTGGAAGAATATTACTTTGGCTATAATGAAGCACATTCTACACACGACACGATGGAAAACCGTTTCGTGAAATATACTCTTCAAAGTATTGGAAAACGACTTTCTTCTGTAATAACGTCAGTTCTCAGTTCCTCTCAAGAAGAGCTTTCAGAACGTCATCGCCAGATGTGGACAGACTATCAGGATTCTCTGAGAAAACTTTCGAAACACCCATTCTTCAAAACAGTAGGTCGTTTCGATGGTATGAAACAAGACAGTCTTGTACTGCAAAACCGATTAGGTTATCAGCAAATTTACAAGGATTGGTTGAAATTGAAACGAGGAATTGACTTGTATAATGGAGCTGCAAACATTGGAACTCTACAAATATGGGAGATTTATGAGCTATGGTGCTTCATAAAGATTAAGAAGTTGGTAGCTGATGTCATGGGTATTGACTATAACAAGCCATCACATGAACAACTGGTGACAGAGCCTAAAGGAACATTGCTCAATCCATTTACAAATTCCTCTTTGGAGCATATTGTGGAATATCATTACCCCAAAGCAGAGAACGATGATAAGGATGAACGTAAGGCGCAACTGGCAGCACATGAAGGAGACGTAGTAACTCTTCATTATCAGCATACATTTAACCGAACAAGCGGTAAGGATGAGTATAGCATGGGCATTAATACAGCAACAACAGAGCAACGTCCAGACATTGTGCTTAATATTCGCAAGGCATCTGGAGAAGTTGTCTTGACGTATTTGTATGATGCGAAATATCGTGTCATTAACGACAAAAAGCTTGACAAAGATTTTGAGGAGCAAGATATTGCTGAAATGTCAAATTTTCCAGGAGGTGATTACCCCCCAACTGATGCTATCAATCAGATGCATCGCTACCGTGACGCTATTTATTATAGCAAAGAGCATGAACCATATCGCTCCAAAGAAATAATTGGTGGCTATATCCTCTTTCCTGGTCGTGGTAACGATGAATACATCAAGAGACGTTACTATAGTGCTAGTATAGAAAGTGTGAATATCGGTGCATTCCCTCTTTTACCCAATAGCGAATCCTTGCTGAGAGTGCATTTGAATGACATCTTGATGAAATTTACGACAGCTGATACTCATGTGGCTAAAGCCAAGCCACAACGCACATTGGCATATATCACTGAAGAAGAAAAGGTTGGAATGTTGCCAGACGATTTGGTAATGGTGGCGGTTGCTGGTAGTGAAGAGAAACGTCAATGGACATTTGACAATCTTTGGTACAACATTCCTTTGGATAAAATTGCAGATTCTCCTTGGAACAAAGCAAAGTATTTGCTCTTGTATGTCAAAGGAGAGATATATGTCGGTAACCTCTGCAAGATTGTCCGAACAAAGCATGATGTATGGACGAAAGAGCGTCTAATTCAGTCGAATTATCCAAGTGAGCCACACAACTCATCATATTTCATGATTCGAATAAGAAAGCCGAGTGGCACAGATGCTGAATTGCAAAAGTTGCTATTCAATGTCAAAGACATTCCTAATAAATACTGGGGAAACGAGCGAATGGCATTCATGTTGGTTAAGTTGAATGACTTAGAGACTATCGTTGATAGAGTGTAAATTAAATTAAATTGGATATTATAATGGAAAAGATATTCTTATATAAAACGATAACCAAATCTGTTGCTTACGATGAGGAACATTGGTATATTGATAATAATCCTCAACAACAAAATGATGGAGATGGAGTTGCCCAGTTCAAGGAGTATGCCACTTCTGAAGCATTTCGTTTAATAGCGAATGATATTAGTAAATATACTAGTCATCTTAAAAATATTGCAGTTTTGACAGCAGCTGGCACTTCTATGGAAAATGGGGCTCATGGAGGGAAAACTCGTACAGAATTATGGCAAAGCTATGAAGAGGAAATAAATGCGATTAGCTCTGTATTAACACAAAATGATGGTATTTTAAAAGATAAATGCCAGTCAATTATTGAATCTAAGAATATTGAAGACTTTTTGTCTTTTACAATTTTGTATGAAAAGTTGAATGGTGAGATTAAAGACGACGAAGGCAATTCTTTAAGATGTAAATTAGAAAAGAAGATTGCCGATGCTTGCAAGTTGCCTCTTGACGAGAATAATAGACACCATCAGGATTTTATTAGAAAACTAACAGCGCGTAAGCCCGCAGAACCACGAGTTCAACTATATACGACAAATTATGATACATTATTTGAGCAAGCTGCTCAAAGAATGAATTATACCATTATAGATGGTTTTTCATTCTCTTATCCACGATTGTTCAATGGAAGTAACTTTGATCATGACGTTGTATATAGGGAACGTACTAGGATTAAGAACGAAGAAAGTTTTGTTCCTAATGTAATACAACTGTTTAAATTGCATGGTAGTATAGATTGGGAAAAGAAAGATGGTAAAATATATCAAAAAGAAACAACAGATCATCCATGCATCATATATCCTGCAAGTGAGAAATATGAAAGCAGTTATGAACAACCATATTTTGAAATGATGTCACATTTACAGAGTACCCTTCGAAAAGAGGGAACTCTGTTAATTGTTGCAGGTTTTGGATTTCAAGACAAGCATATTCAAAATGTTATTAAGGAGGCTGCACTTCAAAACCCTAACTTTCATTTGCTTATTGTTTGTTTTGGCATGAAAAACTTCGCCAAAGATGGAGAAGCAGATAAATGGGAAGAAAGTGGCATAACACATAATTTAGTTCCTGATTTTGTGGCAGAAGATGGAACTGTCACTCAAAATGTAACAATAATTTTCTCTAAGTTTAAAGCCTTTGTAGAAAACTATCCGTATAATAGCTCTTATGAGGTAGATAATCCCAATAATTATGAAGCCATTCGACCATAACAAATTTGTTGGATATGTTTGTGAGGTAACTCCACAATATGTTCGTTTGCAGATTCCTTCTGCAAAATTATTACATACATTCTATTTTAATGGAGAAATCTTTTCGGGTGGCTCTGTTGGCAGTTTTGTTGTTATTGAAGGTCAAGAATACGGTTTCTTAGGAAGGGTGTTTGAACTGAATCTTCCTCAAGGGGAAAGAACAGAAATAACAAATAGAAGTATAAATGAAGAAGATACTCAGTTCCATCCAATTGCAAAAGTTGAATTACTTGCTCTATTCGATATTTACAAACCTGAGTCTATAATCAAAACTGTTTCTCGTTATCCATCTGTTGGTTCTAAGGTTTTTTCATGTTCTGACGAACAAATAGGTGCATATATATCTGCATTTGGTATAAAAACAGATGATAAGGATGTTCCATTTGCTCCTTTAGGAAAATTAACATCCAATAATGCCTTATGTAATATTTCTCTTAATTCTCTTTTCGGTCGTCATTGTGCTGTTTTGGGGACGACAGGAGGAGGAAAAAGTTGGACTGTGGCAAAACTTATAGAACTTGCATCAGATTACACGGAAAACAAATGTATTCTGATTGATGCTACGGGAGAATACAATAATATCAATAAGAATATACAGAATATTGAACTGGGTACAGGTGAATACATTTTCGATTATAAGAATCTTTCAATTGACGAATTGTATTATTTGCTACATCCGTCTTCAAAGACGCAAGTGCCAAAACTAATGGAAGCTATTAGATCTTTGAAGATGTCCAAACTTGACAATAATACTGAGTTATCTTTATATTATAAACAAGATTCTCAAGGAAATCCAATCAAGGGAAACATATACAAAGCCAAGAAGACAAAGCTCGCATTTGAAGTTTTTTATTATAATCATATTGTACAGATAGAAGACAAATCATGTAATTTTGATTTCAATCTTCTTGCTGCACAGATTACTAATGAATGTAATTGGGATTCGGATAGGAATAATCCTTCAATGTGGGGAGATAGGAATGAAACTGATGTTTCAAATTGTATAAGTTTGATATCTCGAATTAACAATGTCATGTCAACATCTGAATACAATAAAATTTTCGGTTTTAGAAAAGACACTATTCCCGATGCAAAAGACTTAAGAGAAGGCATACAAGAATTCTTGAATGGGGAGAATAGTGTTTTGCGATTGAATTTTTCAAAAGTAAGTTTCGATTACCAAGTAAGAGAAATATTAGTTAATGCAATAGGAAATTATCTGTTGAATGAAGCAAGAAAGGGACTTTATAAGGATAATCCAATAATTATATTCATGGACGAGGCTCATCAGTTCTTAAATAAAAGTATCGCAGATGAATATTTCTCGGCAAAACCTCTTGATGCCTTTGAACAAATTTCAAAAGAGGCACGCAAGTATGGACTATTTTTGTGTATAGCTACACAAATGCCAAGAGATATTCCGTTAGGAACACTAAGTCAAATGGGTACGTTTGTTGTTCATAGATTGATAAATGAACAAGATAAAAAGGCAGTAGAAAATGCTG
This sequence comes from Bacteroides sp. An269, assembly GCF_002159755.1. Classification (NCBI taxonomy): domain Bacteria; kingdom Pseudomonadati; phylum Bacteroidota; class Bacteroidia; order Bacteroidales; family Bacteroidaceae; genus Bacteroides; species Bacteroides sp. An269. The sequence continues at coordinate 57,683 of NZ_NFJG01000005.1, read as the reverse complement.
CATCTGCTGCAAATAGGAATAGTCTGTCTTTCTTGCCAAGTTTTGGAGAAGGAGAAGCACTTCTTGTCGGTGTAGATTTTCCAATGCCATTAACAATAAAAGTCAACGCTCCGCAAAAGGTACCAGATTCCCAAACACCCAAATTAAAGCAAAAAGGTAAACATATATAAATTGACTATTGCTGTTTAGTGTATTGTTGCATGCATATGAGAAGCAATTTATGGCAAATCGAAGAGAAATAAGAAATAGCACTGCTGAGTTCTTGATATTCCAGATAGAAGGTAAGGAACAAGGCATTGAGGTCTATTATAAGGATAAGACTATTTGGTGTACTCAAAAAGCTATGAGTATGTTATTTAACTGTTCAACGGACAATATAGGGCTTCATCTAAAGAATATTTATGATAGTGGAGAATTGGACGAAAAAGCAACTACCGAGAAAATCTCGGTAGTTCGTCAAGAAGGTGCCAGAGAGGTAAGCCGTTCGCTCCAATTTTACAACCTCGATGCAGTTATCAGCGTAGGTTATCGCGTGAACAGCGTCCGTGCAACACAGTTCCGCCAATGGTTATGTGCAGCATAGTATTATGTAAAGTAAAAAAGGCCACATCTTTTCAGATATGACCTTTTATAACACTATAAAATATTTTGTGTAAATGGAAACAGGATTCAGCTGTAAGTTTGTTCTTATATCTTGATTCTGTTTTCATTTACACAAAAATCTGGACAGTGTCTTCTTTACCTCCAAATGACTATTCTGTATCTTCAGTTAGTCTCATCCCTGTTTGTTCTATTAAGTACTGATGTTGTTCCTTTACTACCCGATACATGGAATAATGCGCAAAAGATTCTTCCTTATATTTCAGACTACTAACGGAAGCAGCAACAGCCCACGTCAAAATTAAGGCTACAATAACTATAACATATCGAAGTTTAATATGATGTCCCCGTATAAACAGTCCATTTATATTGGGTGGAATAATGGTTATTGGATGTTTCAGTTCGTTGATTTTTGAAAGTATCTCATCCTGCCGTCTTAATATGTTCTCCGTATTAATCTCAATATTAAGGCGATTGAGATTGTAATCACAAATGTGGGTATATATGTATTCAAGTAACCTTGATTTTTGCTTGAATATGTCAACAATTTTGGGGAACCATAGTGAAAATGGCAATGTATCAGGTTGTTGTTTCCAAACATGTTTCTTCACTACTGACAGTGCATCGTTCCAGCAAGTACAGAAGCTTTTGGCAACTCCATTATAAATGGTCTTTTCATCCAAATCCACCTTTATATGTTGCTCCGTTTGGTTTGGAGTTACATTCTGCCCATTAACGCATTCCTTTAATTCATTGATACTTTGACGCAAATTTGCAAGATTTGCAGCTACTACATCTTCTTTCATTATCTTCTACGTTTTGAGGTTTTATAAAAAGGTTCGTTTCTTTGATTATCCTTGTTCTTATCATCCCGCCATCCTTGTTCGTTACTAGTTCCTCCGCCAGCACTAGAAACAATTGCTTGATGGGGTTGCACTATAAGTTCTGTTGCCACATTACCCAATGTTGCGCAAAGACGGTTAAAACTTAGATCTGAATCAAGTTTAGAACCTGCAATGCTAAATTCATCCATACAAAAGGATATACCACGAATTTTATCAGAGTTTTCTGCATGATTAAAACGTACATCTATCCCCTTCTCTTTGAGAATACGGAAAAAGTCATGCCATGAGCGAGATACTGCCAACGCATCAAGAGTTGAGGAACGAAGATTATATTTACGTAATTGATGAGGACGCAAACGGCTCTTATTTCTAGCTTTGCTGTTTTTAGGAGCAAAGTAAAGTTTATACTCTTTGGTTAGAGCGCGACAGACTTTTACATTTCGTATCCGTTCGTTGCTATCAGAAATGAGATTACCGTCATTGTCTATCCGATTGAATACGATATGGCAATGTGGATGTTCCGTATCATGATGCCTGGCTATGATATATTGGGTATTGCGAATCCCCATTTGCTCCATCCATTTCTTGGCAATCTCCACCATAAGTGCATTTCCTTTTTCGTCATCGGGAAAATGGATGGTATCTTGCGGAGAGAAAGCAAGTGATACGTGTTTCACCGGACTTTTTACTTTCGGGCGCATAGAGGTTTGTACCTGAAAAGAATCTGCTATGGTTTTATTGTTGATAGCACAAACACCTTCATGTGCCAAAAGTATAGCACTCTTTTTCTTGTTCTTTTGGTCATTGGCATAATTTACTATTCCTCCAAAATCGGCTCTTGTTTTAATCTTCGCTATCATGACTGTTATTTTTTACTTGGGTGATAATTCTGCTGACTTCTGATATAATAGAAAAGCATTGTTGTTTCACTGCTTCCAAACCATAGATGTGCATCTGATGGGCGATCTGGTTGACATTATTGGCTATACCGGAAAGGTCACGGATTGCCGACACCATTTCCGGACTGATGCGCTGACCGACTTCACAGCCCATTGCGGCCTGGTGGCAAAATTCATTGACAGACAATCCAGCCTGTTGGGCTTTGGATTGTATATAGATGTAGTCATTCTCGGTAAACATTACCCGGAAACATTTTGTGCGTTTCTGGTAACTCGCCAACTTTGGGCGACCACCAAGTTTCTTTTCCTTCATACTCATATAAACTTTGATGTGCATAAATTGATTTTTTGAGAGTGGGCAGTTCTATCCGCTTGCCGCATAGGTTTTAGTGACACTAAAACACAAACTTGCCACTCAAAAAATCTTCCTATATTTACCTTGTTCTATTCGGCTTAGTTTGCCATCTTTGATAAAGGCTTCTATCCATTTGTTTGCCGTACTTCCATTTTCACCTAAAGCTGAAACAGTTGCGTCATAATCTTTTTTGGTGAATGTTTCTGGCAACATATTATAAAGGGTATTCCTTCGTGCGTAAATGCCCGTTTCTTGTGAAAGGGATTGTAGACGTTTGGGCTGATTTCCTGACAAATTTCGATAGATGAACACTGCATGGCAAAGCAAGGTCTCGCAGATACTCATGGCTATGGCATAGTCATATTTATGGCAAATCAATTGTATAGTCTCGTCAGAGGAAGATGATTCGTGAGGCATATTCTCCAAATGCCGGACAGCGGTCAACACCATCATTATACGATAGGCAATCAGCCCCATCCGTCGGACTACACCCTGCATCTTGTTATCTACTTCGTCACAACATTCCTCATTCACCCGACTGAGATATTCTATAAAGTGTTCCTGCAAATCAGAGGGAAGAGAAAAGGAATAATTGCCTTGTCTGACAAATTCTTCATGCAGATGGCAGAATTTATCTCCCAACAGTTTGAACATGGCATTTTTGGATTGGGAAATATCATTTGTGGCAAACACGTTTCTTATACCTCTCTTGAAACGAATGATATAAAAACAGAAACGGCTCATCAGACCGTTTTCCGCATCTGGTATCAATTTTCTTACCTGTTCGGGAGTTCCAGCCAAAGCGACTGACACTCTTGGATTGCTGACTTCGCAATATTCCCTGTCCTTGCGGCGGCTTAAACTGACTAACTCATGGTGAAATGCCTTTCGTAATACATCTGAATAATTACCATAGTCCGACTTCAAAGTTTGGCTTAATGTGTCACCTTCCGATTCAAATAGTAGTCCGATTCCGTCATTATCTCCCAGTATCTTCAGGAAAGAACTTGCGCTACTGTTGGCAGGAATGACAAGCATTCGCATAGGCGGTTCAGTTGGCATGGTCATTCCACCATCTTTCTTGCCTTTGATGTAAGCGTTCATTGCTTCCTTGTACTCCTGCTCCAATTGTTTGGAAAGTTCATGCAAATTACGATTGATAGGGGCTACAAGTTCCCGGCATAAAGTCAACGCACCTTTCCCCATACCGGCATCTGCTACTACAAACAGATAAAGGTTCGGATAAACGATGCGTTCATCGTACACTCCACAAATATTGTGAAAGCAGACAGACAAACACACAATCGCCCCAATCAATATTGTATCACGGTCATCCAGCGATATAGAATTGTTGACAACCTCATTTAGAAAAGAGGGAAGATGATCGAATACACACTCAGGAAATGCCGGAAGTTCTTCCTCTGACTTTATCCATTTACCCGTTTTTCCATTTTGGATATTTGGCAAAATGGATAAATGTTCTTTGTTGAATGGAGCCAGCGAAATTCCGGCTTGGTTTGCAAGATGGAAGAAAGAACGAATGGTAATACCTTGTCCTTTGGATTGCAGACAATGTGTATATTGTTTGTCGGTTTCTTCCCTTTGATAGTTAGGGTAAAACCTGCTAATGCGGTGATAATACTCTCGTCCATTTTCTCCCAATCCGTCCACAAGCGCAAAGCCCAATTCTACCCAATCTTTATAATTGGGTGTTATATCAATGGCACGCTGCTCTATTTCCCGGACAATATTTTCCACATCTTCCTCCACCTTATTATATAGTGGAGTAATACTTGGCATATCTGTTTGCTGTATTTCAGAAGGGACATTCTCCCAATCTTGGGCGAAAAATATTTTCTTTGACATCATCTTTGTATTTAGGGTTAATATATGCTTGTGGATCATGTGGCAAAAAACATGAACGAGCAACGTCACTTCCGGACATATCTACCAACGGCAAGCCTGTTGCTTTGATACAGTTGGTAACAGCCTTAAAGTACCGGGAATGTTCCCAGCCTTTCAAGTCAACGGGTATTATCCATTTTAATCCATTACCGGATGGACTGACAAATAACAGTTCCGTATCAAAATACTCATGGTTGAGTAACTTTTGCTTTAGTTCCATAATATTTTCCACATGATCAAAATCCAGACACATCAATCCGGAGTGCATTATCAGTTCCCTCTCATTCCGTTTACGGAATAGTCCAGAAAAAGTACAATAGTCAAAATGGGTGGCTTTGTACCTTTTGGCTTCAGGAGAAGTAGCCATCAGACGCAAGGCTTCGGTTTGTGGTTGTGCATAATGCCCAGTGATATAGCGGTACACATCCACAATACCTACAGCTCTTATCGGTTCGATGTTCTGGATGGGCTTGCGAAAGAATGAAAAACAATAATCAGCCGTTCCCATCATCTGATAATCTTTTTGGATTCAACAAATCGTCTGGCTTCCTCCATCAGTTCATCCTGTGTCTTATGCGATTTGTTCTTCAACCAGTCATCAATTTCTGATTGTAGAAAAGCCAGAGCCTTATTTATTTTATGTACGGGGATTTGTTTGGCTGAAACCCATCCATAAACCGTTTGCTTGGCAGGATGCGATGGTAGGTAAGCACAGAGCTCGTCTATATCCATCCACTTGGGTGAATTACTTGCCTGCTTATTCTGCAGGGCATTTACTTTAGATTGTAGAGCCTCTAAGGACTCAATCAGGTAGGACAATGCATTTGGCATCTCCTCCAACGAATTTACTTTATAAGCCATATCTTTCGTATTTTAGAGTTAATGCCGCAAAAGTATATGTATGTTTATGGGTGCTAAATAGGTGCTTGAAAGCCACCAATTACCCACTCATTCACCACCGATAGATTTAATTTTCATTAACACAAAAGGATAATAAAAGAGGGAGCAAACTCTTTTTATAGTAAAATGCTCTCCATTGAGAGTATCTATGATGCAAAATACCCCTCAAAAAGCAGGTGCTTAATGAGAGGTAAATTATGATGTGTTTATGATGCGTTTATGATTCTTTGTTATAAGTCGTTGATGCTCAAGGGTGGAAGTTTCCACCATGACCTACAAAGTCAAATTTTCGATGTGTAATGTATTAGCTGCTTTTTCTTTCTGTTCGTTCACGATGTGCGTATAAATCTGCGTGGTTCTGACATTTGTATGACCCATTAAATCTTTTATTGTATATATGTCAACACCATTTTCCAGCAATAGCGAAGCGAAACTATGGCGGCCGCAATGGAAGGTGATATGCTTCTTTATACCGGATGCTTCTATCCAAACTTTCAGAGGACGTGAAATCCAGGAGGCATCTGTCAATCCCTCAAAAACGAGAGATTCTTCATTGTTTGGGCGTTCTCCACAGAGTTGGAGAGCTTGTTGTATGACTGGCTTATAATCTGGTCTTTTTGTTTTCTGCTGAACTATAACTGCTTGCCATGTACCCTTACTTGTTTGCTGAATCTGTTTCCATTTCAAAGTCTGGATGTCACTATGTCGTAATCCTGTGAGAATAGAGAATAAGAACGCACGTTTTAAAACATCGTCCTTACAAGGAGTATCAACCAACATTTGCACTTCATTCATACTAAGTGCAACACGAGGCTTCTCAATGTTTGTTATCCCCTTTACTTTTGCACCTATATCAACGGTAAGATATTCATCAACGAACGCTTGTTTTAATCCGGCCTTGAGTATAGAGAAATAGGTAGATGCAGTATTCTGTGAGATCGTTCCTTTTTTATTTCCTCCCATGGGGGCACGTAACAGAAACATCTTAATATCTTCGAGTAGTTTAACGGAGATTTCCTTGAATGGGATTGGTTGTCCTTTAGAATAAATCTTCAACAGTTCGCCCACACGTCTCCAGTTGACTATAATTGAATCGGAACTGTTGGGATGCCTTTTACTGATAATGCTATTGAAGTACTTGATAAAGTCTTGTTCGCTCCGCTCGTTTTGTGCAGCGATTTCGTTCTCTTTATCTGTATATAGAATTGCGCTATCGTATTCATGCTGCCGTAACTTACGCACATTGTCGGCATAGATACAAGCCTCTTGATCTATCGTTGAACGGCATTGGATGATTCCATTCAAATCACGCTTAGGTTTGTAATTGAATGTTCCATCCGGCAAGATTCGTGCAATGGAAGACTTGTCCCAAATTGGTGTGGATATGGTTCGGTTAATTGATTCAACCACACGGCTTGCCCGTTTAGAGCCTCGCTTGTAAACCGGGTATGACTCTATAATAAGATACCACTCATCTTTATAATTTGATTTTCTGAGTTTAACGGTCACTTTGGTGTTTGGTAATGCTTTCTTCATTCTACTTCAGATTTATATAGATTGTCTATTTCTTGTTTGGGTACATATACATAGTTTCCTATTTGTCGTGAGGGAATAGAGTATTTTCTAACATGCGCCCATACTGAACTATCATTAATATGGTACTTCTCACAAATCTCTGTAATGGTATAACAGTCCTCTGGCTCTAAGCTATATGTTTTAGGAACAGGTTTTTCTTTTTCGGCAATACTTTCCGGTCTCTTTAGGAAAAGTTGTTCCATTTCGGAGCGTTTGATACGCGTGAGCCTTGTACCCAAATTGATGACTGGAATACGTCCCAATTTGATTAAGCGATAGAGAGTACTACGTTCTACCCCAAACATTGCTACTGCCTCCTTTACAGAAATATATTCTCTGATGTCTGGTACTTGTTGGGCAATGGCTTCTAATTTTGCATTTCTATCTTTTACATCCTTTTTGCGCTTCCAAGCCACTTTACCACATTTTGGGGAACAATAATAGCTGTCAAGTGTCTTTGCGACGAAAACCTTGCCGCAGACTTTGCACTTTCTTTTGATCTCAAATCCGATTGTTGGCATATTATCTACTTTTAAGTATGTATTAGTATAGATAAGTAGAATTTAGTTCCACATTATCTACTTTTTTGTCTTGTCGCAAATATGTCGCAAATAAGAGATAAAAAAGCCTATAGAAAACACATAGAAACCATGAACCCTATAAACGCAAAAAGCGTGCAACTCGTTGAGCTGCACGCTTTTGCTTATTGTTTATTATTTGTTTACTTATCGGAATCATTTGACTTCCTCAAATATAAAGTATATTGATAATCAGTTAGTTACTGTTATCAAGATACAAATGATATGCAAATGTAAGTATAAAACCATATAGAAAAAGTACAAATGGACATTACTTTGTATGATAACATCCTTTTCTACAGATTAAGGGTTAACACAATGTTATACTACTGATATTCAGCATATTGAAGCTGTTCTTCCTTGCATTCAACAAAGAGTGTTAAATTATATTAAATCCTACAGGGCAATTATGATTCGTGCAAAGATAATATTTTGCAGTCAAAGGAAGAAAGACTTCTTGAACCACTTCTATGGTTCTATACTTCTGTTTCTGACGTAAGCTGACCCGTACGGTTTTCGGGTTTTAGACGGACATATATACAGTTTACTTTAGGTTAGCATATATATAAGAGCTAACCAAGGTAAACTAAAGTGTTTTTGTCCTGTAGATACTGCACTTTGTGGACTCTTTTCTCCTTTGACTGCAAAAACCTCTTATAGCCTTATCTCCACCTATAACGTCACTTCACACTGCTGTACCATGCAGTCTGCCATGTACCACCCCATCGGGCTTTGATAAGAATTGTGTTGCAAAGGTACCTGTCATGGCGTTCATCCTGCAAGGTCGGTGCCTGTGGTTTGTCCGTGAAATCTCCACGCTCTGATTGTGGCAGAGGTAGTATTTGACGGCAAAACCTTGCATTGATGAGCCATAACACCTTTTGGGGCAACATAATTCTTTAATCAATCCCGATGGTAGTTGGTTCTACATAAGGGAAGAAAATAAAAATTTTATCTTATGGCTAACATTTGCGACACTCAGTACAAGGTGACAGGCTCACGCAAAGCCGTGGCAGACCTTTGGAACACACTCCAAGAGTTGGAGGTGAACAGTAATAATGTGTATCTGTATCTCTTGGCAGAACACTATGGCATTGACTACGAGAAGAAAGGCATCTCGGTGAGAGGACACATCTATTGGGCAGAGTATGAGGAGAACGTGGAAGACGATTATGCCCTCTTGTCCTTTGACACCGAAAGTGCTTGGTCTTCATGCGACTTGTTCTTTGAGGAGGTGAACAAGGCACTTGGCGATGAACTTTCAATCAGTTGGCGAGAGGTTGAGCCAGGTTGCGACATCTTCTATACGCACGATGAGAACGACTTCTTCCCCGAAGAGTGCTACGTCACTGCATACGGAGAACTCTTTGAGGATTGTGAGGGTGCTTACTCCACCTTTGGTGATGCTATCAAGTTGTGGTGTGAGAAGACTGGTGTCTCACAGGACGGAAGAAGCGAACAGAAGATGATTGACTTCATCAATGAATACGAGTATGAGGCAGAGGACACGAATTTCTGCATCAATCCAATCACATTCGGCTAACAAGGAGGAACGGATATGGCAACGATAGACATGGAGCAGTTGGACGGCGTTGTAGGGTGTTTCTGCACCTTGCTTTATCCCCGAAGAGGTCAGACAGAGGGAACGATTGTCGAGGACTTGGGTTGTGAGGTCATTGTCCAGCTCATCAACGGCAAGGAAGTGACGGAGTACAAGGATGATGTTGTCATCTGTGAATAATCAGGAGAGAGTCTGTTGGCTATGTGGCTTGCAGACTCTTTCTTCCTTTGACTGCAAAAACTCTTTTAGGACAATCCTCCAATGAGGTTATGGCTGTTGTAACTGAAATACCTTGGGAGCAAGTTGTGCGGTTTGCTCACTTGCTCCAGTCCTGTTATAGAAGCGATGCTTCGACACCTGTATAGCGATACGTCGCCAAAGTCCCTTCGCCGTTTTAAGCGTCTCTGTACCTTGTTATAGGAATGGTCATTTCGCCTTTTGGTTTTACTCGTCTGTCTTTTGCGACTCTTCCTTGTCGGACACAGAACTTGGTCTTAGCATGATGACAGTGCTATCGCCAATCCTCTGATGTCTGTCCTCTTTTGGCTTGATGCCTCTATTGCTAAGCTGACCCTTAGGCTTGTCGTTCATCGTGCATCAGTGTTCATGCTCCTCACTCTTCTGATGATACAGCTGTAAGGTCGGATTTCCCGCTTCGTTTCTCCAGGCATACAGCCATAGCAGTGCCCCTGTCTGTTGCATACGGATTGCCTCCTTGCTTACAACCTTTGTTCCATTGTTTGGCCCCGTCTTTTTCTGAATTGAGCTATTTGAAAGCCACTTATTTTTACCATGCAAAGGTAGCGTGATGCTGCGAAGGACTTCCTCCTTCTTGTGTGGCCGCTATCGCTGTGACCAATAAAATAGTGCGTAATCTTCCTTTTTCTCCCTTACCGCCAACGACAAAAAGAGTATTGCGAACGATTTTCATGGTGCTTCCCACATGGTGCCACATCCCTGCTTTTGAATGCATGTAAAAATTAAGTTTCACTTTTAAATTCAATTCAAAATGAAAAAGATCGAGAACAACTTCACAGTTTCAGGTTTCGTAGGTAAGGATGCAGAAATCCGTCAGTTCGCAAACGCCAGCGTAGCACGCTTCTCATTGGCAGTAGGCCGTCAGGAGAAGAACGGCGAGGAAACCAACCGCGTATCGGCTTTCATGAATATGGAGGCATGGCGCAAGAACGAGCACACCGAATCATTCGACAAGCTCACCAAGGGCACGTTGCTCACCGTCGAGGGTTTCTTCAAGCCAGAGGAGTGGACAGACAAGGATGGCGTGAAGCACTCCAGAATCATCATGGTTGCAACCAAGTTCTACGAGTGTCCCGACAAGGAGGAGACTCCTGCGGAAGAGCCGGCCAAGCCAGCAACCAAGAAAGGCAAGAAATAGCCTTTCCTCTCCATAACAAGGCGACCTTCGGGTCGCTTTTGTTTTGCTCAGGGACATCAATCTGCTGTTATAGCGTGTGATAATCTTCTCTAATAACAACCATGTGCATTTATTAACCATAACGGCAACGCCGTCTTCCTTTATTCTAACCACTTCGTCCCTCACCATTTGCGAAACGTCACCAAGATGGTTGGCATACAGATATTCCCGGCTGATGGCGACAAAGTCGCTATTAGCCAAGAAAGACAGTATGCCAAGGTCTGAACGCGAGAGGACTGCCATCTATGCCACAAGATGCCGAAGCCGAGGCTTCTGATAATTGTGTCCTTTACTGGCTATCCACTCGCCTTGATATTCAGACCGTCAATCTTGCGACAGCTTCACTACCCACCCACACCTGCTTTACTATTCTTCTTCTCTTTGACTGCAAAATATTTTCTGTTATAAGCGGTGGTTTCGTCCAAGTGCGTTGTATCGCTTCGCCCCACACCTTCAGAACGGCATTACTGTACGGACACCGCACGAATCCCATGTGACAGGCAGCCAACAATGTCACTATCAGAAACTGACACTTCTGATAACTGCCTTTATTGCTGTCTGGCTGTCCCATTATCGGGCTTCGGCAATGTCCGTGTAATGCCATTCTGCCCACCCATACCACCTTTACCACTAATCAACTGTTTTACAATTTCTCTTCTGCTATACAAGAGGCAGTTCTTGTCCACTCAGGCATATTGAATGTGGCAGACATGTCTGCTACGTCCAATCTGCCTCAGTGTCCTGCGGCAAGGACAAGGCACATTTGTCATGCTGACAGGAGTGCCCGATTTGTCCGTTGCGCAACTGTCTCTTCTTGCCTGATATACGTTACTATCTACTTCTAAATTATACTGCTTTGCCCCACGCCTTTGCGAAGCGTTACATGGTCTGTCGTCATACAGACATCCTTGGCTGATGGCAACACGTTGCTATTAGCCAAAGCTGACAGTATGCCGAAGTACCGACGCGAGAGAATTGTCTGTCCGTGCTACAAGCTATCAAGGCTGAAGCTTTGATGACTTGCATCCCGGTCAGCCAACACACTCGCTTTATGTCGGTACAGCAGACCTGCAAACACTTCACTGCCCACCCTTACTGTTTCAATCTTTCTTCTTACCTCTTTATATATAACACATCATTCCTCTTGCAGCCAATATCAATAATCTTCTTCCAATCAGCGCAGTGGTAGGCATATTTCCTGCAAAGTTAGCCGCGTCTGAGACAATCGTCAAATTCTGCTTGAGGTCTTGTGACTGTGAACAATCTTCCTTTTCCTCGGAAAAGAGTATTCTTCACACATAATTTGTCTTTATGTCTTTTCTTGCGGCTTGTGGGAGCAGAAAATATCCCTCCACAGGCTGAAAGGTCTCGAAAGGAGGGAAGAGAAAGAAACGGTTAAGCGAACGCAGAGGGAATTTATTCACTATGCTGAGCGTAAGTTTCTTCAACGTAGTTAAACAAGTCCAGCGACATGGGCGACAAACTTATTTGTATCACTAAAAATAGAAAGGCAATGAAGATTATCATCCTGCATGATGCTGACGCACGCATCGAGTATCTTGACGTAGCCGACCACCTTCTCGGCTCAGACATCGAGGAGTTCCTCACCAGACAGGGCTTCTCAGTGAACAACATCACATGGCTTGTCACATCGGCAGACCATATCCCAGTGGTTTACCACAAGTATGACATCGACTGCAAGACCGGCGAGGCAACCCACACCAAACGAGAGGCAGAACTGCAAGACCTCACTATCCACGGACAACTCCAGGCATTGCAGCACCGGGAGCAGGACGAGCTGAAAGCGGCTCTTCGCAAGTACGGCACGGAGGTGGACGGAGGCTTTGAGGTGCATTTCGAGGGAGAGCAGCCCATCGTGGCAGGTTATCTCTTTGACGAGCCTCGTGACATCGTCATAGACGCAGCACGTTTGGATGCCGACGGAAACTTGTCGCTTCTTGGAGAGGACAAGGAAGTGAGGGATGGACAATACGACATAGAGCCAAGCGACATATTTGGCGGTCAGTTGGACTATGTCACGTCGAGTATAGGTGCATGGATGAAGTAGGAGCATGTATGACCCAGTGCATCGTATATGACGAGACGACCAAGGAGAGCGAGACCTTTTGCTCATTGACCGCAGCCAAGAAGTGGATGCGAGAGCGCATCAAACAGAAGCATGAGGTAAGCGGACAGAAGTACAGAGTCTATTCCGACGGAGAGTTTGTTAATTGCGGCTCTATCAGTCTCACAGGCAGCAACAAGTCTTTTGTCGCCAATACAAGGCAGACGAAGAAAGGATATTAATAACAAGGTAACGGCAAGCCTAACCAACTTGCCACACATATATTGATATGGAAAAGCAAATATTGAGTTTTAATGACTTGCCATCAGCATTGTCATTAGTAATAAACAAGCTGGAGATTTTAGAAGAAAAGTTTTCCACACTAATGACTCAAATTCAGCCCGATAAGGGATTGGAATGGCTTAGTGTTTCCGAATTGAGTGAGTATCTCCCTACCCATCCAGTTGAACACACAATCTATTGTTGGACAAGCAATAAACAAATACCATTCCATAAGAAGGGGAAACGTATCATGTTCCTCAAATCTGAAATTGATGAGTGGATGCAAGATAACAAGAGTAGGTCACGAGCAGAAATTATGAATGAAGCAATAGCTTATGTTCAATCAACAAGAAAAGTCATTTAAATAACAAGGTAACGGCAAGTCTAACCAACTTGCCACTATAACATTTTCACATTATGATTTACACTCACACTATCGGACGCATCGGAGCAAAGGATTGCCGCGTCATCACAGGTACACACGGAACATTCATGGCTGTTGACATCGCAGTGGACGACTACAGTAAGGGCAAGCAAATCACCACTTGGGTAAGGGTGAAGAGCAGCAAGGAGAACCATATCCGTTTGGCTGAATACCTCACCAAGGGTCGTATGGTGCTTGTGGAAGGCACACTGACTTCTTCCATTTGGACAGACCGCAACGGAGAGAACCACATACAGCATAGCATCATAGCTGACTCCATCGCCTTTGTCAATGCAGGGAAGAAGGATGCAACCGACACACCTGCAACAAAGGCACGCAAGGCAGCCAAGGCAGAGGGCGAGGCTCCCGTACCGCCAGCCGATGCACCGCAGGACAAGAGCGAAGACCTTCCCTTCTGAGGGTAGTATCAACTGAGAGTAGTACGTACTAATCGTAGTAAATCCGCTTTTACTATGGTTAGTATGTACTATCAGTAGTAGAATAGTAAAGTAGTATTCACTAATAGTAGTATCATGTTATGACACAGATAATTGCAGTATTAAATCACAAGGGTGGTGTAGGGAAAAGTACGACCGCAGTAAGCCTTGCGGCAGCTCTGCAACTGAGTAAGAAGAACGTCTTGGCTATTGACATGGATGGACAAGCCAACCTCACGGAAGCCTTGGGATTGTCCATCGAGGAAGAACAGACAGTCTATGGCGCAATGTGTGGACAGTACACCTTGCCGTTGGTCAAGTTGCACAACGGCATCACCGTCTCACCCTCATGCCTTGACCTGTCTGCGGCTGAGTTAGAGCTTATCAGCGAGCCGGGACGGGAGCTTATCTTGAAGGGACTTATCACCAAAGCCATCGCCAAAGAGCATTTCGACTACATCATCATCGACTGTCCACCGTCATTGGGCTTGCTGACCTTGAATGCCCTCACCGCAGCCGACTACATCATCATCCCTGTTCAAGCGCAATACCTTGCCATGAGAGGTATGGCAAAGTTGATGGACATCATCCGCATCGTTCAGGAGCGGCTCAACTCCAACCTTAAAGTGGGCGGCATCGTCATCACCCAGTTCGATCGCCGCAAGACGTTGAACCGAAGCGTGAGGGAAATCGTCAATGACAGTTTTCACGAGAAGGTTTTCAAGACCGTCATCCGTGATAATGTGGCTTTGGCAGAAGCACCCATCAACGGCAAGACTATCTTTGAGTATAATCCCAAATCCAATGGTGCCAGTGATTATATGTCTTTGGCAAAAGAAGTGTTAAACTTAAAATAGCATAGCCATGAGCAAGAGCAGTATGTTGAAAGAGGGAATGAAAGGCGGTCTCAACGGACTCCTTTCTTCCACAAAGAAGCCGAGTAAGGAGCAGATAGTCACAGAAACTACACCAGCACCACCTGTGTCTGTTTCTGAGACTACCGAAGTGCCGGTGCATTGCAATTTCCTTATCAACAAGAGCATCCACACGAGGATGAAGTACCTCGCCATCAAGAAAGGGATGTCCTTGCGTGATATTGTCAATGAGGCAATGACAGAATACCTAAAGCGGCATGACACATGAGTGCCGCGCGGTATCATCGCCGAACAGACGATGATACCGCTATCTCTTCTATAAACAGACTTTACTATCCGTAGTATGGTAGTAAAAACTATTCGACTATTATACTATTCGTAGTCGATACTACTTTTAGAAAATACTATCCAACTCATTTTTAGGGCAATAGTTTTCTCTGCTTGTAGGACTGTCTCCATGCTGATAAAAGGCAATGTCGTTCCCTATTACAAGATTTTCTCTTTTTCCCTCATATCAACTATCGTCCTTCCCCATATACAGCTTCGCCCCACGCCATCCCGCCCGTTTCCTCTTTTACATAACAGATTTCTTTTCGCCTGCCTTGCCGCTGCGGATATTGTTTTGCAAAGGTAATGCTGGCGATTGTTCAAACACCAAATCGTCCATTGCATTTGACCGAAAAATCTTCCTCTGCGTGCAGAGCGTATTTTTCGCTCCCGATTTGGCTTTTTGATCGCCATCACTCTTGGAAAGCAAAAAATATCCCTTGGGCAGGCAGGAAAAGCCTCCGAAATAAGGGAAGAAAAAACATAAGAGCAATGGCACACAAGAATGACTATCAAATCCAAAAGCAGTTAGACAAGCCTCAGACTTGGTTCTGCAAATACTATCCCGCACGCATCCGCAATGTGGGTGAGAAGGAGATTGCCGACAGACAATTAGTGTTTGACTTCAAGGACGGAAGAGCCTACGAGGAAGTGGCGCAGCGCACCGCAGAGAATATGCTGACACTCTACGGCAAGGGTTGCGTGAACATCGTCTTCGCCCCCGTTCCAGCATCCACAAGCGAGAGCAACGAACTCCGCTACAAGGCTTTCTGCCACAGGGTGTGTGAATTGACAGGAGCGGAAAACGGCTACGAGCACGTGAGGGTATGCGGAGAGCGTAAGACCATCCACGATAACCGCAAGAACGAGGATGAAGTCCGCAAGGCGAATGTCGTTGAGTTTGATGAGCCGTTCTTCGACAACAAAATGGTGTTGGTCTTTGACGATGTGATAACCAAGGGTCTCAGCTATGCCAAGTATGCCAACCAACTCGAAAGGCTCGGGGCATGTGTTATTGGCGGTATGTTCCTCGCACGCACACATTATAAAGTAAGGTAAAGTATGACAAAGTACGACAAGGCAGTGTCCGTATGCTTCAGCGGACACCGCAGCGTACCTTTCGCCAAGCGGAGGGAGTTGAAGCAATGTCTCAAATCGGAGATAGCCAAGGCGTATGCCGACGGCTACCGGTATTTCTATTGTGGCATGGCAATGGGATTTGACCTGCTGGCGGCAGAAGCCGCCCTTTCGTTGCAATGCGAGTTGAAGGACTTGCAGGTGATAGCCGTTGTGCCGTTCCGTGGTCAGTCTGACCGGTGGAGCAAGGAAGAGCAAGCCAAGTATGATGCCATCCTGCGCATCGTGGATGACGTGGTCGTATTGAGCGAGCAATACTACAATGGCTGCCTTCTGAGGCGCAACGACTATATGGTCAACCGCAGTTCACGTCTCATAGCCTACTTCGATGGCAATCCCAAGGGCGGCACGTTCTACACCGTCAGAGAAGCCAAGAGGCAGGGATTGGACATAGTGAATCTTCATAATAGTGTATAACCCATAAAACAGAAAATGCTTATGGACGATATTGTTGCAATCATCGTTTGCTACTTCGTGTTCGGAGCTTTGGGCAATGTGCTCAGAGCTTTGTTCGGCGGAGAGAGACGAAACGACTTCCGCCGTGACCGCTAAGCGTCTTTAAACCAAGATACGCTGACAGCCATACGTCTGCACCTTACCCCAAAAAGATGCAGCGGATAATTGTGTCCGTAGGCAAGGATATTCAGATTCCTCACCTTAACATTTTGATAAAAATAAAGATACTGCTGCCTATATTTCAAGACAGCAGTATAAACCTTACTCTGCAGGTGCCCATTTGCAACGCACAGGAGAGACGATTGCACCCTCTGCTTTCAGCTGCTTCATGGCTGCATCTACCTCTTTGCGGTCGAGACCGCTGAGTTCTGCGATTTTACCTGCGTTGAGAGGCTGACCAGCCTCTTTCATTGTTGCCAATACTTTTTCTTTTGCGTCCATTGTTTTGATGATTTGATGTTTTGTTTATAATCTTGTTATTAACTCTTGTATTTTGTCTTCCCTTATAATCTTCGGTTGTGCCTTACCTGCCAGAACGAGAATTTTCTTCCCGTTTCTGTAGATGTGCAGCTGTCTGCTTCGTACCACTGCTGTCAAGGTCTCATCATCCTGCATGGCTTGCCATATCGGATAATACACACCTTCTGGTTCAAACAACTTCTTCTGAAGGTGTGAGCACATGTTGGTTGTATCTATTGTCATATCGTTACGTCATATCATTAACATGATTCTGCCAGCTTCTTTTGTGAACATTTCAGGGAAACGGCAGATTGTTGCATACACCTGCTTGCTTGTCACAGGCTGACCGTCCTTTCTCAGGTGCAGCCTATGACGATTGATGGCATCGGCAATCTGGTCGGTTGTCATGCCGCCATTTCGCTTTACCATCACATATACTATGGCTTCTTCTATCTTCATCCTTTATTCATCTGTTTTTCAATCCATGCCATCAATACGGCAACAGCATATTCCTGTTCTTCCTTGGTCAGTGCCCTGCCTGCTGAGATGTGATGCCACTTGAAGAAGCATCCCCGGCAACAACAGCCAGTGGCATGTTGAGCCAGGAAAACAGGATGCCCACGCATGGGAGTCTGCTTGCCGTCGTTCGGTATGACAGCCGGAGCAAGTCTTTTTGCCACAAAGTCCTCTGCGTGTTTTCGTATCGTCGGCAATCCCTTTTCCATTACATACTCCCTGTCTTGCTTGGACAGATGGAACCGGCTGCGAAAATCAGACTTTGCCAATCTCTCAAAGAGATTCGTCAGGTCATACTCTTTCTTATCACCAGGAACGCTTTCTTGCGGCTCTTCCTCTTGGAACAACGATGGATATATGTATTTCTGTGACATCATTATCTGTTGCTTCTGATTTCTAATGTTATATCCATATATGACCGCTTGCCGTCTATATAGTCTGCATAGAGTATTTCTTCGCTTCTGCCTTTCAGAATATGGCACTTACCGCACAGCTCACAGTTGTGCAGACATCTCCATTCATTCAGAACGTAATCCAAACGTTCCTCTCGTGTAGATGATTCAATAGAGGGTGTGCTCATAATCAGTGTCTCCCACAGCGTGGTCAATCAGTGCCTGAAACTCTTCTTCCGTATAGTCTTCTTCCCAACCATACGTTACGTCCTTTATGCCCAAAGTAAACCCTAATGCCTCAGAATAGGATATGCCAATTTCAGCTGCAAGGTCTCTTGCCGCTTGAAAAATCTGCTCTTCTTTGCTTAAGGGCAGTTGTTTCGCTTTCTTATGTTTTTTCTTTGGTTTCCCCATTTGAGTATATTCGTTTAATAATCAGCGTTGATGGGCATCTTGAAATTCCTGTATTTCTTTCGGAGTTCCTCATTTTGCGCCTTCATTTCCTCATACATATCATTCAGTGCGTCAGGAAATCCCCATCCACAAGGGCTTGCCCAACGAAGGCATTGCTTGATTCGGGAATCATACTTGTCCCAAAGGTCATAAAGCACGATGTGGCGCAATGTCTTGTCGAAATTACTCTCAACAGAATCATAGAATTGCTCCCACATGTCTCCATAGTCATAAGTGAACTGACAGGCATTCTCCATATAGAACACCATCAATTCTGCGACTGAATCTTCCGAAGGCTTCAGTTTCTTGAAGTCGGACAATGCCTTGCGGCACACTGAGAAGCGTGTCTTTGGCTCTCTGTTTCTGCTCGGATAGAACTCTTCCCGTATGATGTGCTTATACTCTTCCAGCTTCTGGCCCTCATTCGGCTCTGCATAGAAGTCAAGATATTCCTTTGCCTCTTTCCGTGCAGAATAAAGTTCCAATACCATTTTTATTATTTCACTCTTGTCCATGGACATGAGGACAGACTTTAATTTAGATTTTGACATTTCTGCTCTTTTATCTTAAAAACGGGTCAATCGTTGCCAGCAACTCTGATTTCTGCATCACACCGCTCGTCCTCCACAACACTTCGCCGCGTCTGAACAGCATCAATGTGGGCACAGACTGTATGACATACTGACTTGCAGTCACCCCATACTTGTCCACATCTACCTTGATGATGCGGATTCTGTCACCCAACACTTCCTTCACCTGCTCAAGGATGGGGTGCATCATCTTGCATGGCTGGCACCAGGTGGCGAAGAAATCGACCAAGACAAGTTGGTCACTTGATATAACGTCTTTGAATGTTTCCATTACGATTTTCTGTAAAATTATGCTATTTTCTTTCCTGTTATCTTACAATACTGCCCTGCAAATGTTAAAATCGAGAAGAATTCTTTGAAAAACCTTCGTTATTTCAAAGAATATTCGTACCTTTGCAGCGCTCATCTATAGATAGAAGGAGTTTCGAGACCCGGTTGCCTTTGATGCAATTCGGGTCTTGCGTTTTATAGTGGTGTCTGCAATCTCTTTTTCATCTTCTTTTCCAAAGCCTTTAGTCCATACTCTTTGTTAAGATGGTATGCTGTCAACAGATAGAATCCGTTGCTACGTTGTTGTTCCAAGACAATAACATACTTTTCCACTTTATCATAGATGTATGTTTTCTTGACCTTACGCTTTTTGCCGTCCCTCTCTTCTATGGTAAATACATCCAGATTGTCTGGTGTCAATTCTCTCACATGGTGATTTATCCAATGAAGCCTTTGTGAACGAGCCATCTCGAATACTCGCTTTGGATAAGTCGTACCGTCTTCGTTCTCAACCATGATTTCTTCACAGGTAAGATGCTTGAACAATCTTGCCATGTCAATCTCGCCATCTGTCTTTATAGGATAGATGCGCCACCCTCTGAATGAGAATTGACAGTTATCTTCTATATCACGCTTGAATATTGCATGAAGATCATGCTCTCTTTCTCGTTCACTGAGATATGCCAGTTCCAGCAGCTCAGGGTATTTCTTGATAATATTCAAACTGCTCATTGGCTATTTCAGTGCGATAAAAAACAAATTAAACTTCTTTCTAAATTTGGGAGTTGTGGTGTTGAGACTGATATTACTGTGTTTTTTTATCTTTTCAATCAGCTTCATTTTGGCTCTCACCCTTCCTTCAACTTCTCCCTTTTCATATCTAAGGTTGTAGTTGATGGCTCCCATTAGAACATCTGCCAATTGGATGAAGACACTTTCGTGTGAACGTATAAACTGAAACCTGCCAATGGAAGAGTTGTATTCCATTATTTTTCTGAGCCTCTCCAGCTTATCGCTACTGCATGTGTCCTTGATATCCATATATATGTTATATGTATAATCCATGTCCATCTTGTGATGCAGCAATTGGTAGTACATGCGAAAGTAGAAATCATTAAACGTATAGTCTTCTCGTTTCTCGTCAATCTGACTCTTGTCAACAACCACAGCCCTAAATTCCATGTCATTCATAAAGAACCAGTCTATAAGCTCTGCATAGACTTTATACGTGGCCTCGTGGACATTTGTCCATTTCAGCTCATCACTATAGCCGTGCTTCTTCTTAATATCTTTTATGGCATCTTTTGCCATGCGGATTTGTGTGTATGCTATACTTGTACATCCCAAAAGCATGTAGGGATGACCGTCATGCACCATGTGGGTGCTTTCATCACAGTAGATGTTGAATGTCTTATTCATTGTATCTGTTTTTTGTTTATTCTTTATTCCTTTTCTTCAGCGGTCCACTATGAGGTCCACGGTTCAGCGTCACACCATGCTTGTTGAGTATGCGGAACACGGAACTTCGGCTTGTGAAGCCGCTGATGGCAAAGATGTCATCTATGCTGTGCCCCTCGTTGTACATGTTCACGATATTCTTCTCACGCTCCAGTTTCGACAGTGCCCTTTCCGACTTCTTGGGCGGCCGGATATTCTGTTGCAGATGGATGATGTGTGCCGATGCCTTGCGCAGCACGGCACACTCCTCAGAGAGTGACCCGAACATACGGATGACCTGTGAGGGCTTGGTGTCGGGGAAAAGTTCGTCAAACGTATCGATGCGGTCTTGGATGGAGATGATGCGAACCACCTTCACACGGCAGTATTCTATGAATGTAGCCAGTTCACGGGTGCCACGCAGTGCGTTACTGAACCTCGACACCACCAGCTCGTCGCCGCGCTCCAGACTCGATATGAGCTGCTTCCACATCGGGCGCAGCCTCTCGTGTTCGGACAGTTCCTCTATCACCTGAACACAGCCGTATTGCTGCATCCAAGCCTTGTCTTCTGCATACTCTTCGCCATTGGTGGCGATAAAGATGTAACCTACTTTTGCCATACTGTTGTACGCTATTAAATGAAATCAAGTGCAAAGGTACACTATTTTTCCGAGAAACAATCATACTTGAACGAAAAATCATACTTAAACACGATAATTTGCCATTTTCTTTTCACTTGATTTCATTGAAAATCATACTCGCAAGTATGATACACAAATAAGATTAAACTTACTGTCATTCTTGCAAATATATCGCTGAAACGCATTAACTTTGCACCGTCAATTTCAAAATCAGACTCAAAATAATGACAACAATGAAATATGAAACCCAACTTTTCGGAGGACAAACCAACCTCCATTGCATGAAGCAAATATTGCATAATGCAAAATCAAACTCGCATGGCTGTATCAGACTTGCCATTTGTATTGCCACTGCGTTTGCCGTAGTCATGCTGACAGCATGTTCAGACGGAAACGGCACGAAGTCGTTCCATTCGAGCGATGAAGCCATCAGAGAGTATCATGGCTTTCTGACCACTCTTCGACAGAACGGCAAGGTCTCAATTCAGACATTAGTTAAGATTGTCAACGAATGGCGCGTGTTGGACGATTCCGTGACATCGTGCATCTCACGTGACACTGTCAGGAAAGCCCACTCATACCCGTTCACGGTATATCATGAGTTGAACGACTCCATCCACATCGAGCTGTGCCGTATGGCGATGTCTAAGCAACGCACCTTTCACGACCTGCTCTATCTCAGAGAACAGACCTCTTCCCATGTTGGTGATGAGGAACTACAGCAAGCCGTGAAGGAAGCACAGCCATTCTTCGCTTCCTTGGATAGCCTGCCTATATATAATAAAGGTGGTAAACAGGCGGTACTGAAGCGTTACCTGCTGTTCCTGCAAAAATCCGCCAAGCAAGGCATTCACGGCAAGGAAGACCTGCTCGCTTTCATCAAGGAAGAGCATTTGTATTTCAAATCCTTCCTGCAATACCTGCCGGATTTTGCTGACGATGACATCGGTGACATCAGACGAAACACCGAACACTGCTGTCGGGAGATACTCCGTGCCGCCGACCGCAAGGATTTGTCCCACAAGGATGCAATGATATACCTCTCCATGCGCACCAACCACCGTCTGCTGCGCAACGCACAAGCGGCTATCGAGGATCTGAATAGTGGCAGGGTAAAGGACGAGCACACCATGCACGCCTACCTCCTGATGATGATGCAGCCGTTCATGACGATGGATGACCTTTCCGTGAGCGTGCTCTCCGACAAGGACAAGGCAGACCTCTACAAAATAGCCGATGCGCTCCCCAAGGAGATGGACGGTCTGGCCAAGAAACTGCACCTCGACAAGCAACGCCTGTCGGATATGCCCATGCTCATGATGAAGATTTATGTCACAAGATTATAAACACCCCAAACAGAGAATACGATTATGTTAGAACAGTTTTGCGATGATTTCCTTGCCGTCGTGCCTTTGCAGTTGCCAGAACTGCTGGACAAGCGCAAGATGGAGAAGCCTGTCAAGTATGACGATTACGTGCTTCTTACTTTCCAGTTGAACACCCCTTTCACGATAGAGGAGGTGATGGATATGCTCGAAGACGAGATGGAAATGATAATCCTCTATCACCACATTCCAAGCCGTCATACGGAGTTCGGACACAGCTGCTGTGCCTATTCCAACCCTTCTTTCGGACGGATGTTCAAGGTCAACGGCTCCACAGATGAGCGTGGCATGGTCAGCCAGATAAAAGTGACCATCTATGACTCGCTGGAGCACATGTCGGCAGATGTATGCCTCGACCTCAGTCTGCATTGCAAGAACGGGTTCTTCAAATACATGAAGCCCAAGGAGGAAGTCCTGCTCGACTTCATTTGAAAGTTACATTTGCCAGATGACAGTCCTGTTCTACCGCAACAACGCTCCATTCTGTTGTCCACAACAAAGGCCAAAGTCATGCCACAAGCTCCCGACCATCTGATGAAGGAAACGCTTTACATGAAGATTATCCATCTTCTCGACCGTCACCGCACATGGCTGGAGATTGAGAGCATCGCCACTGTCCGCAACCACACGATAGTCAGGAACGGCAGAATGACCGACATCCTCAGCCGTGTGCTTGTGGTCAAGGCCATCCACCATCATTTCCCCTACACGAGAGGGCAAGTGTGGCAGATAGCCGAGTACGACTTGGAACAGGCTATCAAGAGCCTTCGGACAACCGACGGAGCTTTCCGTCAGAGAATAATCAAGGGAGAACTGACACTGGAGGATGTGGAGCGTATCATATCCACTGCCACACACGGTGTCGTCCAGCCCGACCTGAGTCCACTTCCATTATTCACATGCTATACATATTATGACAAGTAAGATACTGTTTCTCATCCTGATGTCAGCGTTCTTCTTTGTGACGATGATTCTGCACAGAAGCCGCAGACAGTTTATGACACGGTTCTATCTGCGCATGACCGCGCTTGTGACAGCAAGGAAGCTCTACCGGTTGATGCTGCTCATCCTGCTGTACGTGTTCCACTTCCTCTACCTCTGTGTACACTATAACGACATAGGCGTAGTGGCTTCCACCATAGCGTTTGCCATATTCTTTGTCTTTATGGATGTGGAGAGGTGGCTGCAGCGTCTGCACGAGGAGCGGACACCCTTCTGCATCGCCGCGTTGGCGGCAGTGGTGTTTGTCTTCACTCCTCATCTGTTCACGCTTGCTGTCACCATCTCCTTTGTCCTTCTGGCATCACTGTTCTATCCCTCGCGCATAGTCATATCGCTGTGGAAGAACAAGGCTGACCGCAAGATGCTCCTCGAAGACACAGAAATGCTCATCATATACTACTATTAAGTATCACCTGTATCATGCCGTTCCTTTTGTATAATGGAGCTGGCGACAAACAACAGTATTCACCAAACAGATTATTGAAATGAAGAAACAGAAACATAGAACGAGTTCCGGCAAGATGTCTGAACGGATGTCCCTGTTGGAGTTCTTGAAAGAGAGGTCCGGGATAAGGCTGTCGAAGCTCGAAGCCTACCTTGACCTTGTAGACAAGGCTTCTGTACAGTACATCCCCAAGGATCTGTGCAAGCAGGAGTTCAGCCTGTCCAACGGGCAGTTTGTAATCACCATTACCGAACTGGCAGGATGCTGGCATTGGCACCGCGCCACTGTCCGCACCTTCATCGAGCAGTTGGAGAAGATGAACCAGATTTCCGTCACCCGTCTCACGAAGAGCCAAATCATCACCATCCCGATGTTGGCTGAGACACCTGCCGTTTCTCCGATTGACGCAGCCTTGGATGTGTTCCGCCAGAAGATGTGTACCGCATTGGACGAATGGCGAAGCGGCAAGATGTCCGCATCGGCTTGCGCCTCGGAATGTGAACAACTCTACGAAGATGCAACAGAGGAAGTAGCCATTATCTTGCAGAAAGCCGACAATGGCAATTCAATTGGCAAGGTGCCATGCGGAAGAAACATTCCCGAATCTGTAGGACACGCCTTTTGTATGACTGCACTCACAGCTGTCTGCGAAGCCACCTTCCATCAGGTGCTTTCGCAGGAAACAGATAACGCCCTCGTTACCTCCCTTCTTCCCTTCTTTTACAAAGACCTGGGAGGAGACTGGCTCTCATTCATCGAGGCGGCAAAGGCAATATCAGAATTGGCATTGGATGGCAGCTCACCAGCCTTGCATCAGGAAAGCGCAGCCATCAAGTCACAGTTTCAGTCACTCTGCCGACCGTTCCTTGCCATTGTAGCCAACCAAGAGGGCTCCTGTCCATCAAAAGGCTGTATTAACCTCTAATAATCACCGTACAACGCTTCTTCTTTTCTACTGGCACAGTGTTTACACGTCTGCCATTGCTGTAAAATAATCGGGCTTGCCCGTTGGTCGGAAATGAGGGAATTTGGGTAGCCTAATACCCCTCTTGGTCTCCGACCATCGGGAGGCTGTCCTTACAAGCAGCAAGCTGGAGACAGGAGAGTTGTACACACATAAAAGGAAATAGGTTATGGCAACACCAAAACAGGTTATGGATTTCCGACCATCTAAGGGAATCACCACAGCACAGAGCAACGAGCACCAACGCCGTTGGACGGAAAAGGGTTGGGGATCCGCTGAATCAACAGGCAACTACGACCGCAGCCGTGAGCGGCTCAACTTCGAGGTTCGGGGCGGCAAGGTTTGTCCTATAGACAAGAGCCGAAGCATCCCGGAGCGCATGGCAGACATCCTGCGGAGCCGTGGAATCAAAGACCCCAACGAGGGACTGGCAGAGCCACGCTTCCGCACAGTGGTCAATTTCATCTTCGGAGGCTCACGAGAACGTATGACAGAATTGGCATTCGGTGACCAGAAGGTGAATCTCACTCACGGAGCGGACAATTCGCATCTAACCCGATGCAAGGACATTGAGGAATGGGCAAAGGATGTTTACCGCTTTGTTGCGGACAAATACGGTGAGGAGAACATCGTCGCTTTCATCTTACACTTGGACGAAACCAATCCGCACGTTCACTGCACCCTCTTGCCAATCAAGGACGGCAAGTTTGCATACAAACAGATATTCGCCGGAAAGGACAAGTACGAGTTTTCTGCCAGGATGAAAGCCCTGCACAGCGAATTTGCCGATGTCAACAAGCGTTGGGGCATGGAGCGCGGAACTTCCGTCTCAGAGACGGGAGCACGCCACCGCACCACCGAAGAATACCGCCGCCAGCTGTCAGAACAGTGCACCACCATTGAGCAGTCCGTCGCCACCCATCAGCGGACACTCGCCTCGCTCCAATCGGACATCCGTCTGGCAGAGCGGAGAGTAAAAGGACTCACCTCAATGGTCAACAACCTCTTGCAGGAGAAGGCTGAGAAGGAGGCGGCACTTGCTGAATTGCATCGGCAGATTCTTGCAGGTCACGACAATCCTGATGCTCTCCGTCAGCAAGTCCAAGAGCTGGAGCAGGAACTGTCCGCTATCCAGTCGAAACTGGACGACAAGCAGGAGAAGCTCTCAGAGGCTGACCGCAAGCTCGATGCCCTGCGTGAGGAGATGACCGCCATGAAGGAGCGCACGGAGGAGTTGCGGCAGGAGGCACACAGATATTCCGATACTATCCGACAAGGTGCGGACACCGTTCTCAGAAATGCCCTTCTCGAAAACATGGTCAGCGAGTTCTCCGAACGTGTGGCACGGCTTTCCAATGAGGGCAAGGACGTGTTTGACGGTTCCCTGCTTCAGGCCTTTGCGGAGAATGGAACGGAGGTGATGTACTGTGCCACGCTTCTATTCCTCGGCTACGTCGATGATGCCACCACCTTTGCCGAAGGTCATGGCGGTGGCGGCAGTTCGTCCGACCTCAAATGGGGACGTGACGATGACGAGGATGAACGCGCTTGGGCACGCCGTTGCATGATGAAAGCTGCACGCATGATGCGCCCCTCTTCCGGCAAAAGGAAGAAACGATAAGCGGCACTGTCACGTATCACCTGTTATAGTATTCACCAGATTAAATTGAACAACATGAGAAAAATACTTATTCTATCCCTTGGCTTCGCCCTTTCATTGGGTGCGCAAGCCAAAGACTATCACCGCACGGCGGACACCACCACCGTTGTATGCAGACTTTCGGCAGACGGTATGCTTCGTCCGCTTAAACCTTCCTACATGAAAGGGGCATTGGTAGCTTCGCCATGGACGGACAACTGGTTTGTCCAAGCGGCAGGAGGAACTACGGTCTTCCTCGGCAAACCGCTCGGATGCAACGACCTATTCGGTCGCATGAAACCGGCATTCTCCGTGTCGATCGGCAAATGGTTCACACCTTCCGTCGGCGGTCGTCTGAACTATGGCGGTATGCAGTTCAACGACTGCAACAACTCCTCGCAGGACTACCAGTACCTGCGTGCTGATTTCATGTGGAATGTCCTCGGCAACCTCTACAAGGACGATGTACACACTCTTGCCAGATGGAGTGTCATTCCATACGTGGGCGTGGGTATGCTGCACAACAAGGTGAATGCCCACAAGCCCTTTGCCATTTCCTACGGCATACAGGGGCAGTATCATCTCTCCCCACGCATTGCTGTTACGGCAGAGATAGGCAACATGACCACCATGCAGGATTTTGACGGCTATGGCAAGGCACACCGCCTTGGCGACCATCTGCTGTCCGCATCCCTCGGCCTCTCTGTCCGCATCGGCAAGACTGGCTGGAAGCGAGTGATAGACGCTCGCCCGTACATCGCACAGAACGAATGGCTTTCGGCATACGCCTCATCCCTTTCTGACAGCAACAGCCGCTATCACGCCCAGCACGATCGAGATTGTCAGACTCTGGAGCAGCTGCGCAAGATTCTTGCCATCGAGGGACTTCTGGACAAGTACGGCCACCTCTTTTCTGACGATGCCGCTTCTTCCGTCACAAATGGCTATCCTCGAAACGACTACAGCGGTCTCAACTCGCTGCGTGCAAGAATGAGAGACAAGTATGGTAATGGTCAAAAGACAAAGGTCATGGAGTCCGCCTCTTGTACAGAAGAATATGGCAATGCTGAAGGTGAGCCGGAAGACGATTACCTATCGCTCATCCACTCAGGAAAGGCTTGCATAGGTGCGCCCATCTATTTCTTCTTTGAACTTGGCACTGACAGGTTGCTCAACAGGTCACAGCTCGTCAATCTCGACGAAGTAGCACGCATCGCCAAGAAATATGGCTTGAAAGTTAAGGTCATCGGCGCTGCCGACAGTGCCACAGGCAGTGAAGCCATCAATGATAACCTCAGCCGTTCCCGTGCCAGATTCATTGCAGAGGAACTGATGAAACGTGGTATGGAAAATGGCACCATCTCTCAGATTTTCGATGGCGGCATTGACGATTACTCGCCCAATGAGGCGAACCGCCATACCAGAATCCTGCTGTATCTATAGCCAGACATACAGCTCCGAACAAGAGCACTAAAACTTTTTTTTCATTGATAAATTTTAGAAAGGGAGGGCTTGTCCGTGATGGATAGGCCCTCCCTTAATCATATATGTATTAACGCATATTCTATGCGCATATCTTTTTTTTATCCGTGTTTCTCAGTACTTGACCAGTCAAGCAGGAAGTCATATATACTCATTATCTGTATGCCGTTTTCGTCGCTCCACTGCTTGGTATGTTCTCCCACGATCAGCAGTTTGCGGAAAGAGTCATCTACAAGACGCAACGACCGTTTCTCCTGTTCCATCTTTTCTGCATCGGGCATACGCCACGCCGACTGGATGTAGATCCGCTCGCTCCCTTTGTTGCAGACAAAATCCACTTCCAATGTCACCCTCTGCTGCTTTCCTTCCGTATTCCTCACTCGATGATAGACGTTACCCACATCCACGAGCCATCCTCGCATACGCATCTCATTGTAGATGACGTTCTCCATGATATGTGTCGGCTCGCTCTGACGGAACGACAGAATAGCATTCCTCAGACCTACGTCCTGATAATAATACTTGGACAACGAACCTATGTATTTCCGTCCTTTGATGTCGAACCTTTCGGATTTTTCGATAAGGAAAGCATCCTGCATATATTCCAGATAAGCCGACACTGTCTTGTCGGTTATGCTCTGCACATTGCTTACGGACTTGAACGTATTGGCTATATTCAGTGCATTGACAGGTGCTCCTATACTGGATGCTACGGTCTTCGACAATTCTTCAAATTCAGGTCTCAGTTCTATGTTGTTCCGCTCGTAGATGTCACGTAGATATACCGTGCGATAAAGGCGACGCAGGAAATCAGCCTTCTTCTCATCCCCAACCTGTGTAAGTAGTTGCGGCAAACCTCCGTACAGTCTGTATTCAGCCCAACCGTCTTCTTTCGAACCATCATACACCGTCATGAACTCCTTGAAGGATAGTGGCCACACATGTATCTCGTCACCTCTGCCTCGGAATTCCGTCACCAGGTCAGAGGACAGGAAACGCGAGTTGGAGCCTGTGACATACACATCCGCCCCTTCGGTAACTGACAAGGAAGAGAGCACCTCTACAAAGTCTTCCACCTCCTGCACCTCGTCGATGATGATATAATAAGTCTCATAGTCAATCATCATCTTTTCCACCCAGTCCAACAGGTAGTCCGGGTTCTTGAACTCTCTGTTCTTCCTACTCTCCATGTCGATGACGAGAATATGGTCTTCTCTCACGCCCTCATCCAATAGATGCTGATGAAAGAGTTTCTTCAGAAGGAACGACTTGCCTGAACGTCGCAATCCTGTGATTATCTTTATGAGCCCGTTGTTCTTTGAA
Organism: Bacteroides sp. An269; assembly: GCF_002159755.1. NCBI lineage: Bacteria > Pseudomonadati > Bacteroidota > Bacteroidia > Bacteroidales > Bacteroidaceae > Bacteroides > Bacteroides sp. An269. Next base: position 28,027 of record NZ_NFJG01000005.1, on the reverse strand, counting down.
CGGCTCAACTGTTCTATGTATCTATATCTGTTTACTATCATATTTTACGAAAAACTGTCACTTGTGACACTTTTTCGGAGGCAAAGTTATATATTTTATCCTAAATCAAAGAAAGAAATAAAGAAAAATGCACTAAAAATCAATGATTTTCCTGTTTTGTAGTGTCTATTCCACTTGCCGATGCCCATTTTTCTTTGCAAAGTTACTGCCCGGGCGAATGGTCAAGTACCGCCATGCTAACAGGCAGAGGACTGAACGACAGCTTTCCGCAAATCAAAGATTTGGGTATTTCATTAACTCCTCCGTCTGTTTTCTTGCCTTATCGCCCTCATTCCGCAGTCTTTTGATGCACGAAAAATCAGTTCCCGACAAGAGGAGCCGAAAGGCTTCAAAAGGAGGGAAGAAAAACAAGTTGAACAAATAATTTCTTTGCGTATGGAATTACACAGATTATCAGAAAACGAGCAGGCATTTGTCGAGTGCTTCTCACGGTTCGTAAACGGTCAGATGGGGTCAGCCGCCAAGGTAGGCAATGCCCTTGCAGATGACCATCGCTATCTTATCAACGAAAAGGGCAAGGTGGTGTTTGCCTTCTTGGAACGCCTTGCCAACGACTATCAAAAAGGTCGTTATGACCAGCGTGACGAGTGGGTGTGCCGATTGGCAGCAGAGGCCATCGAACACCTTGTAGAGAACAGAATGTATTACAGAACACTTAACAACGATTGACTATGGCAAGCAGATTGATTACACCCGTATTGGAGGAGATACTGAAATCCTATCCTCTGTATTCACAGGACGGCAAAGGCAAGGATGCCGTTTGTGTGGCAATATTCTTCATCGGACACGTCCGTTGGTTCGTACTTGAAGGACAGCCGGAAGGTAACGACACCACGTTGTTCACCATCGTATGCGGTCTGCATGAAACGGAGTATGGCTATACCTCCGTCAATGAAATGGAGAGCGTAAAGGTGGATGGCTCCAAATATGGAGTGGACGAGATATTTCAAGTGGAGCAGTTGGACGGCTTCAAGCCGGTGAAACTGAAGAGCATTCCAGACGAGGATTTACAAGCATTCCTTCATAATATGGAATGACCCCAAATTAAATCAGCCGCAGGGACATTACTCCTTGCGGCTGACTATTGTTAGTACCTACTATGAGTAGTAAAGCCTACGATTAGTATATACTACGATACTACTCTCATCTTCGGAAAGCGGACTTGGCAACGTGCTCCTCTTGTACCTCTTCCTTCTGGTACTCCTCCATGTCAAGCAGTTGCTCATACGCAGAGCTGATGTTTGCGTCCATAGAATGGTTGTGGCTGAAAGGGAAGGTATGCTTCACAGAGAGTCCTGCATTGGTCACAGTCCCCACATCCAGGCTATCCTTATCCTTGTTATATTGCAGGTTCAGCAAACCACCATTCGGCATTTGGAATATCGGCATTTTTCGCTGCGCCAATTCCGAAAACTCTTCGGCGGTCATCTCCCTCGCCACAGCCTTCACGTCCTCACTGGCACGTCCTATGCCATAGCGAGTGATATGGTCACGCACTTCTTGCTCCGTATGCTTCAGGAACACCTCATACGTACCGCCGACACTCCCGTTATAGACCACTGCAAAGTCCTTGTCCTCTATTAGCAGGTCATCGCCTCTGTTCTGGCACGGCTTCCTGTAGGTCTGCTCCTCGTCCATGCCGTTCCCGTCATAGTATTCCTTGGCAAGCGTCAGCAGTCCTTGATAGTCACCTTTCTCCTTTAGCTTATCCAGTTCCGATGTGTCATCCGTTGATTGGAGATAGGCGATGGAGGCATAATAGACGTTTTCTTTCGATTGTGAAGGCTCTGTCAGGCTTTTGTACTGGGCAAAAGCCTCCTGATAATTGGTGTCAAGGTCTTTGCCGTGGTCGTAAGGAACAGAGAGTTTCACTTCCAGACCGTTACTCGTCGGCACAGCAATCTTTACAGAGTCCTCCTTCTCATGATGCTGGATATATACAGCAGAACCATTATATGCCAAGACTGCATGGTCGCCGTCATCTATGGATAGATAACTTTTCCCTTGCCCGTTTTCCTGCTCAGCCTTTTTCTCCTGGTCTATCTCCATAGCAATCTTGTCGATATGCTGCGTGAGCATTGAGGTAGCTTTTTTCACATCGAGTAGCGTGGTCTTGATGAACTGCGGCGACTCCTTCAGCGAATCCAGCCAAGACTTCAAATAGGCAGCCGAATCTCCTTTCAGATGCTTTGTCATGCCATACCGCTGAGCGGTCAGCGCAGCCGTCAGTTCTGCCACCAGTTCCTCGCGTGCATACTCTGCCGAGCCGAAGGTAGCGGGCTTGATGCGGTCTAACTGTCCCTCCGCACCCGTGGAGTGTCCCATCTCGTGGAAAAGGTTCGAGTAGAAAGACTCCCCATCCTTGAACTGCCTTTTCTCAGGCATCACAATCTCATTCTTGCTGATGGAGAAATAGGCGGAATCACCGAACATCGGTTTGATGGGACATATCCAACGGTTGTCCGCTATCATCCTATCCACGGGTTCAAAGGCAAACTGCTCGTCCTTCTCTACCTTGGGCATCGAGTATTCCTGTTCCAGTTTCTCCCAAAACTCTGGTCTGACCTCCTTCAGGTTGGTCTGCGCCACATTGAAGACATGGTAAGTCTGAAGCTTTGGATATACATTGTACTTTTCGCGCTCTTCCTGAGAGAGCAGTTTGTAGTCCTCCCACTTGATGTGTTCCTTTGTTTCCTTATTGACCACCGTAAACGTGGTGAGCATCACGGGGAAAGAATGCTCACCTTTCAGTACTGACACACGGGGCTTCTGTTCCTCGTCTTTCTTGCCAGTTTTGTTAAACTGCTGTATGCGGTCGAAGGTACAGAAGCGAGGAATCTTGTAACCCTCCTTCTCGCAATGCAGGAGCAACATCATAGCGTTCATGCCATTATATTCTCGTCCGTTCAGGTTTTTCGGCCATTGCAACGCACCTTCAGTAAACCAGGGCTTTTTCCATCCGTCTTTGCCCGACAGCGACTGAATACGCTCAATCATCATATCGGCAAACAGGTCGAGTGCCTTGTCTTCGGCACTCGGACCTTCCTTAGCATAAGGCTTTCCCATAGTCAATTAACCATTATAGGGCTGCGGAACATATTCGCTCATTTCAGACACTCGGCAGGAGAAGTCCAGTTTGTCATTGAAGACACTGACAGACAATGCCCCTTTGATGTTCGCTTTCACGCCTGGTTGCAGCCATGCCTCGCATTTGCCATCGAATAGGAAGAAACTTACCCAGATGTATTCAAATCCGTCCTGTACTTTCTCTGCGCTGAAAGCGGAGAACTGGCAGTACGGCACACCATTCTTGTCCGTCTTGTCCTCAATGCTCTTGCCCACCTTGCCGCGGAACTCCATCACGCCCTTGATGCAGTCCTCTGCCTCGTCAGGCTGGTGGCTGATGCTGCTTGCCGACAGGTTGAAATAAAGGACATCGCCCCATTTTCTTGGTACCAATACACCGGCTACCTCAATGCGTTCGCCGATGTTGCAGCTGCCCACCTCCGTCAGTGTCCCATCTTTGATGACCGACACCTCGATGGTCTTGTTAATCCCGCTCTTCGCTGGAATGACTACGTTCATGGCAAAGCTCACGAATGCCTTGCCCTCCTTGTTCGTGCGGCAGGTCGCAGCCTTGCTGACCGTTCCGCACACTGTTACATTACATTTGATCATTGCTCGATACTATTTGAATTATACATATCCATCGTCCAAGTGAAATGTCTTAGCAATGACAATAATCTCTTTTCAATCATCATATACTAGCGCACGTATCAGTTCATAGACTATCCACGCTGCTATGATAAGTTGGAAGCCGAGATAGATGATGGCCACGGTCTGACCGAAAAGCCATTGGGTAAGCATGAAGTGTCCTGCCACAGCTACCATACCCACCAGCAATGTACACAGATGACTTGCTATCCTTTTCATTTCCTTTGCAGATTTTGTTGTTGACTCTCAGCCTCCATCCCTTGCTCGAAGTTCTGCGAAGCCTGCTGTGTCGCCACGATGCCTGTCACCATTCCCGCAATCTTCGTCCGTTTGCTTTCTTCCGACAGATTGGCATTGCCCAAAATGAGCGACAGGCGGTTCATCTCCGAGGAGGTCAGTTCACGGTCAATCTTCACCGTACCGCTCTCTGCATGAAGCACAGTCTTGCCGTTCTCACCCACAGTAATGGTGCATTGCCTCATGCCTGGAACAAGCGAGGTCAAATCTACGAGCCGGTTGGCTGCCATGGCAGAGATAAGTCCTTTTTGTCGTTCCTCATCATTGCTGTCAATCTGCGCTGCCAACATCATCAGCGACATGAAGGTGGTCATCGCCATGTCGAGTATAGGGTCATTCGTTCCCGAAATGCCCACGCCGCTGTCCTCCGAGGAAAGGATTTTCTTCATCCAGTCCTCCGACGAAACCTTCTGCTCCTGTGGCGCATTGCTCTTGTATTTTGCCAACAGGTCATTGCCGTTATGCAGGGCCTGTAGCTTGATGTTGCCTTTCTGTCCGATTTCTGCCAGATAAGCGGCTGGATCCATATCCCTTTTTGAGCCGTCAGCCGATACACTCTTCACTCCGAAATGCAGATGCTCGCCAGTGGTTCTGGTGCCGGTATTTCCCGACACCCCCAACTTCTGACTGGCATTAACCACGTCACCTACCTTTACTGCTATGTCAGACAGATGCAGGTAGGAGCATTGCACCTTGCTGCCATCCTCACGGCTGTATTCCACGGTGACGGATTTCCCTCCTGCCGTGTTCGCATTATGGTTCACCGCCACCACCTTGCCGCCGTTCTCCGTGGCCAACACCGCCTCATGGTTCGTCTTGATGTCAATGCCCTTGTGCATCTGCTGCTTGGTGGCATCCATCGGATCCTGGCGATTGCCGAAAGGCGAGGTGATGAAGAGAAACTCCTCTCGCTCCACAGGAAAGGAATACCCGGCAGACTGCGGTACATGGGCAGCAGGCATTTCTCTACGAGGATTATTCTCCACCCCGAACGACCGACCTTCTGCCCGCATCTCAGCCATCACCTCACTGTCATACTTGTCCAGTCCGTTGGCTTCAATGATGCGCTGCAGACTTGCAGCATAACCGCCGCCCGTGGCATAGCCGGCACGCTCAATGCCCTTCGTCCATCCCTTGTAGTCGTCAGGCGACAGCGTGAAGCACTGCGCATAACGCTTGTTCTGCTTCAGGAACTGCGAGTGATGCTCATAACTGTCACCCACGCTTTTGTACTTACAGAATTTCTCGTTGGGCCTATCATCCGTATAGACTCCATACTCTCCGCCATTCTTCAACCACGATGCCGTAGCCTTGATGCCAAAGTGGTTGTTGCATTCGCGCGACAGTTGGCTCTGTCCGTTGCTGCTCTCCAGTATGGCTTGCGCCAAGATGACGGAGGCAGGAATCCCATACATCCGCATCTGTTCTTTGGCTTCCTCCGCATATTGTGCGGCATACGCTGCGTTCTTTCCCATAAGCCTATCTCCTTAGACTGGTGTGTTGTTCTGTTTCTTGACTTTCCTGTGCCATCTGCTTTCCTGTCTCTTTTCCAGGTGACACCATCTCCGTAATTCCACGCTTCGATGATGTTGTCTGCTTCGGCATTTCCAACTGGTCACAGATGGCCACCCGTTCACCAGCACGAATGAGCTTCGGCAGATAGGTGTCGAGGGCATGATATGGGAATCCTGCCATTGCCAACGGCTTGCCTTCATCATCCTTGCGCCCATTGCTCTTTGTCAGCGTAATACCCAATATTTTGGATGCCTTCACCGCATCATCCTTGTAGGTCTCATAGAAGTCACCGCAGCGAAACAAAAGAATGGCATCAGGATGCTTCTTCTTCAAGTCAAGATATTGTTGGACAAGGGGAGAGACAGCAGCCTTGACAGCCTTTTCATCCTTCTTTTCTTCTTTCTTTTCCTCTTGTTTCTTCTCTTCCCTTTGTTCAGAGCTTTTATCTTCCTTAAGTACCACTTCCTTCTGTTCATCATGCTTATCGACAATTGCCGTCTCCGCTTGCTTCACCTCCGTCGCTTCTTCCTGCTTCTCTTGTGTACTTTGCTCGACATTGTTGTCTTTCTGCAATACATCAGCAAACAGCGAGGCGGCAAGGTTCTGCTTGTAGGAATCCCTGTCAGGAGCCACCCACAATCGTTGCCATTGTGACGGACTGACACTTCTCGGCTGCAACTTCTTGCCGTCAATAGTGGCTGCACACAGGCATTCGCCCGATTTGGCACGGAATACTGCCACACGCTGGATGCGGTTCAAATCAACCTCCTGCTCATTACCTCCGAAGATGTCCACCTTCAGGTCGGGTTTCGCCTCTGCCATAGCATAATACTTCTGTGCCAGTTCCTCACGCACACGCTCGATGTTGTCCATCGACTGCTTCAAGGTGGTGAAGAAATGATTGAGGTCTCCTTTGTCGGGATAGACGGCAAAGCCCTCCTTACCTTCGGGCTTGATGTACAATGCCCACCGCTCCTTGTCATCCTTTACCAACTGCACATTGTCGAAACCGATGTCACGGCTGTGGGTTACGGCCTCAGAAGCATCCAACGAGGATAGGTCTTCGATAGACCAGTTGCGCAGTCTTGATACCGTGATTTTCTTGTCGGCGAAATAACTGTCGTCGGGACGGAAGCCCAAGGCTCCGTCGGGATTGTAGAAACGCACGTTGTCATAACCCTCTTTCTGCAAGGCATTGGTGAAGCGTTGCTTGTTCATGCCCTTGATCTCGTTGTTCACCTCCAACGATGCACCCTGTGGCAGCACCACATCGGCGGTCTTGCTGGCATCATCACGCACGATGACCACAGTACGCTGCTCCTCGTTGGGATGCTGCTTGATTTCGTCTGCTACGAAGTAGTGGTTGGGCAACTGCACCTGTATCTGCGCCGTCTCTCGCTGATGCTGGTCGGTGGCATACTCCACCTTTTCACCCAGTTCGGCTTTCTTCAACACCTTCAGCGCACCGTTCACCTCACTCTCGATGGCATCAATCAGACAAGGGTCTTCCTTCAGTTCCCTCGTCCAATAGTCCACCATGCTAAGGCTGTCCTTTGACAGACGGGCAGGCAGTCCCAGTTCGAGCATCTTCACGCCCGAAGCTATCTCAGTGATGAGTCGTTCCTTCTTCACGGCATCCTCCGACGGGGCTTTGCCGTTCTTCATGACCATGCCCTCACGTGCCAACCGCTGCTGATGACCGGTGGCAGACACCAACTGACGCATCATCTCCTGTACATAGTCATTGTAGTGCTCGAAGTCACGCTGCCGTGGCAGGTAGATGACATCCTTCTCGGTGTCGTAGTGCGCCACACCCGTGCCGTCCTGACGTACATTCACGAGGTTGTCCTTCATCTTCTGAAGGAATCCGTTGACGCACCCATGCAGCTGCTTGTCCTCCTTGTCGCCATAACCTCTATCCTCCACCGTGCCATCCTTCTTCAATGCCGTAGTGTAGGCTGTTTCGTTAGCCATAGGCAGTAGCGTCTGGTCGATATTGAACAGCACACGGATCTCACGGTTTTTCACTCCCTTGTACTGCTGTTTGTCCTGTTCCGACAGTTCTGCGTATGCCTCCTTGGTGATGACATCGTCGGGATTGTTGCGGTTGACGTACTTATTCCAATTGTAATACAGGAACGGCACACCTTTCTCATGCTCCCTCACGCTCTCACCCCGTGCCTTCGCTTCGGAGAACTGCGTAAACAGATTGCTCTTGCAACCCTTGGCATCGGAGTCAAGGGCAAGGACAAGGGCATTGAACGGACTGACCGAAAAGCCCTTGGGATAGAGCTTCGGATAGAGTTTGCCGCTTGCATTCAACCAATGTCCCTTGGCATCCACCGCACTCGTCAGTGCCTCAGTGAGCAGCGACACCTGCTTCTCCGCCGTCCGCTTCTCAAATTCTGATTTCTCTTTCATGCTTTTATCTTTTTGTTTATCTCAATCACATTCTATAATTGGCTTACCAAGCCACCGTTCCCGACAATTTTGTTGTCGGGCTTCACTGTATTCCCCTCGGTCGCACCACGCTCTCCCGTGCCTGCTCTTCGTACTGCATTGCTGCCATCTGTCGCATCTGGTCGTTCTTGGCAAGTATGGCGTTAGCCAATGTATTCAGCGGCAATGCCCCCGACTGATGCGCCCCAATCACACTGTCAGGCAGTTGAATGGTACAAGGCACATGGTCAATGTTGGCAACGAGACACCGCCCTTGCAGCATCGGGTTGCTGATACGAGGATTGAGTGGTTCATCAGGATATTGGCGGTACTGAATGCGAGATGCAGCAGGACTAACTGTAGGTGCAATGCCTTCCTGCTGTTTCCTGCCCAGCACCTCATGTCCCGCTTTGTTGAGCAGATTGGCACCTCCCATACCCATCAACAGCATCTTCAGTATAGGATTCTTCACGAACATTCCAGCCACGATAGAGGCCAAAGGAAGGAGGCTATTGTCCATATTCAGCGATTTTGTCTTGCCAGTGAACAGTCCCACCAGTACATCGGGCAGCATCGCCAACACATAACCAAGGTTCTTGCCGATGTCTGAAAAGCCGTTCAGTCCAAAACTCTGCAACAGCCCGTCCCATCCATTTTCGTTTGTTTGTAAGGCTGTTTCCTCCTGCTGGACTACAGATGGTGTTGCCTCTTCAGTCGATGAATCAGGAGTTTCTTTCGGTTCTGCCTTCTTCTCCTTCTCAGCCTCTGCATCCAGTCTCGCCTTAACCTCCAGATACTCGTCTTCCTGTCCAGGCGCAACTATCAAGGGCACATCCTTGTACTTGCCTGTACGTTTGGTTGCTTCGTTTCTCTGAGGGTCAAGGAACGTACCTTTGTTCCAAGGAAAAGAGGTCTGCTCGGTTTGTTTCGTCCAATCCATAAAAGTGATATTGCTCGTGGGAATCTTGTTCTTGAAATGGCTGTTGGTAGCCTTGATATAGCTGTTCTCGTGGTTCTTGATGACTTTTGCCTGTTTGCGGAATGAGGCGAAGACGTTGGTGCCCGTACCGAAAACTCCCTTGCTGATACACTCCTCGACACAGACCTCTTGGCTGCTACCTTTCTTGCTTAGGTGCTCCATGCCGACATTCATCACCATATCGATACCGACAAACTTGGCGAAGGTTGCCCATGAGCCAATCCCTCCCATGGCCACGACATCGGCACCCGCTCCGGCTGCCCATCCCGCTGCCTTCTCTGTTCGAGAGGGCTTATAGGCTGCCTCTCCTTTGGCTTCTATCTCTGCGGCAAGGGGTGACTTGTTCAGTTCGTAGGGCAGACCGAACAGACTGCTTTGTGCCGCCTTGCGGATGATATAGTCGGCAGAAGATGTTGGCATACGGTCTTTCACCATTTTTTCTATCATCAGCTGCTCCATGCGGTGATCGATATAGGCGTATGCCAAATCACAACCGAGTTGTTTAGAGAGTGCATCGTACCGCTCTCGTCCTATCTCCGTCACCACCGCCTTGCGCCATTCCTCAGCCATCACGGCAAGGTCACGCTGCATATCCTTGTTGCCGACAATAGCCTCCTTGCACATCGCCAGATAGTCTTCGGTGGTCTTGCTGTTCCACTTGCCTGTAATCTTCAGCGTGGCGTATGGGTCATCACCAGGCATATTGGCAGTGGCCAATGAGCGTAGGATGCCAGCCGTACTGTTGGAGTAGGCTCGCATCTCGTCTGCCTGTCTGTTGGACAAGTCCCGTTGCACCCTGCCCATCACGGGGGCAAGGTGACACCCGAAGTAGTCGCCCATCAGACGCTCTATCTCTGCGAATCGCTGACTGTTCTTAACTGCCATATACCTTGTTTATATATTATACTGCTGTAATATCTGTTCCTTTGTCTGCTCGATGGCATTGTGATATATCTCCATCTGCTTAGGATAGTGTTCCTCCAACCATGCGTCCTTGTCCACTTGGCAGTGGATGAACTGCACGGCCATACGTTCCTCAATCTCCACGGAGGGTTCCCCCTCTTCCTTACCATTGAACCATGCCTTTGTCCACCATCTCACGCCAGCCCGGTCGGGATAGACGCTCACTATCCTCGGAATGTCGAAGCTCTGGATATCCACGTCCAAGTCGGCAAGAGGGTCGATGATGCCGTCATGCGTCAGGGCTTGCTCTTGGAGTTTTTTTTTAACACCTCGTCCATCGTGGAGAGATATACCTGATGTCGCATGGCAAGATAGTTGAGAAAGTCGGCAATGAGCAGGTTCTGCACCTTAGTCGCCAAAGGCATACAGCGGTTGCCGATGCCCAAGGGATTAGCCATGCTCGGCATGGTCTCGTAGAAATAATGCTTGCTCGCTCCCAACGAGAAGATGTTTCTCAACGACTGCTCCGTATGTTCGGGCAGAGAGTATGCTCCTTGTTGAAGGTCCTCGAAGTAGGAGGGAAGGAAGCGGAGCATCAATGCCTCTATCTCCTGACGGTCGGTGTCGTAGGGTGAAGGGATGTTCATGTCCAGTTCATTGATGCCCATTTGGGAATTGTGCTCCAATGCCTTGATATTGCCGTAGAGCATGGTGAGGAACTCCAACGGATTGATTTCCTCTCCGTCAAACCTCACCTCCATGTGCAGCAGGTCGCCACTGATGGCGATGGTCTGACCGGCCTTGACGCTTTGGGAGAAGTTGGCGAAGACATTGGAGAGATGCCTGTAAGTCACTTCGTATTTGCCGTAGCGGATGGTCTGGTAGATGCCATGCTCCGCGTCCGACCCAATGGCAGAGACGGTTCCCGTTGCCACCGCCGACAGCAGGTAATGGTTCACTGAGAAGTCTATGCCGTGATGGAAGAATGTTTCTCCCGTCACGGGATTTTTCTGCTCTCCGTAACCCAAGGACATCTGCACGTCCTGCTTTATAGGCTCCTCAAACGGCATACAGTAGCCGCTCGATGAGCGCAGTATCATTTCTTCTGTATATCTCATATCACTGTATATTGGTTATCGTTTCATCCCTCTGCTTTGGGTCTCTGCTTCTTTCATGTTCTGCCCATGTGAAGACGTACCGCCTCTGTTAGGCAGAGTTTGCGCCACCTTAGAATTGTTCCCGATGATCATCGCTCCAAGCAGGGCACCCGCAATCTTGCTCATCCAACCAAAGCGTCCGAATACCATGAAGGCGGCAGCCACCAGTCCGACGATGCTCATACCCGACACGTTGCCCTTGCCGATATTGCCAAAGAGATTGCCTATCATGTCGCATCCTACGCCTCCGAACATATTCCTAAAGAAATCACTGATGCCGCTGAACTGGGTGTCCATCTTTCCGGCTACAGTGTTCACCGCATCAACGGCTTCACCAGCCTTGCCCGTCAGACGTTGCACATCGTTGGCGGTTTGTGCCACCGCTTCCGTGGCATTCTCGCCGATGACAGCATCACCTACGATGCGTGCCACGCTCTTGTCTGTGGTCAGCTTCTCCCATGTCACATAGCCTGCGGCACTACCCACTGCGGCCGTCTGCATAGCCTTGCCGGCTCCCATAAGGGTGCGTTGCGGGTGGAGTGCCGCACTGCCTAAGGTCTTTCCAGTTACTCCGATGACATGGCCAGTACCTCGTGCCGCCTTGCCACCATATTTCAATAATGAACTCCAAAATCCCATATCTTATCGTTTTTTAATCACGGTTTGACTTCGTCTTCTTCTGTCACGACTCGGCATAGCTCGAACAAGTTCGGCTCTGCTCTCGCTGCTCCATCAGTTTACGTTCTTGCCCACCTGCTTCCACCGCCTCTTGGCAGCCGCTGCTATCTCGGCTTTGTTCGCTTTGGTGGGTCTTGCCCCTTCGTCTATCTCCATCCAAACATCGCCCATGGTGGTGTATTTCACCGCCCTCGTCAGTCGCTTCAACTGCTTGTTCATCTTCTTCAGTTTGGGTCGGATGCCGAAGACTATCTCCACACGCTCCTTCTCGGTCATCTTGTTGCCCGACAGGCATACCGTGCGTATGTCATTAACTATCTCGATGCTGTTCATAATCAGCTCGCGGTATATCTTGTTGCGCTTGGCTGACAGGGCTACGGCAAGTCCGTTGGCAGGATGGGCATCCAACTGCGCCACCAATCCACCCATATTGTCCACCAACTGACCTATCTCGTGATAGAAACCATATATCTGTGCGGCATAGCTGACGATGGAACGGAAGGAGTCCAGATAGTTGTTGAACTCCCGCTGCAGGTCGGTAGTGGCTTCCACTTCCTCCTTGGTCCAGATATGGCCGGTGGATTGTAGCAGCATCACTTTCTCCTGATTCTTCAGTTCTTTCTCCGCCTTGTTGGTGTACATCAGAATCATCCCCGCAAGAGTCGGGTCGTTCTGCGCCCGCACTCCTGCAAAAGATGATATAAACATAAAAATGGCAATTGATATGAAATACTTCATGACTGATTCCTTTATCGTTAATCACTGATGGTCATACGTCCTGCTCTGCGCCATCTGCTAAGGGCTTGGGTGGCTATCTCTCCATTGCTTCGGTCTATCATCCCTGCCGTCACGCCGTTCCACACATCGGTCATGGTGTAATATCGTATAGACAGATAAAGACGATGCAGCTTCTTGCTGAAGGCACTCAGCTTGTCGTTCAGTGCCCACAGCGTCTTGCTCCTTTCCGCACCAGTCAGCATGTTCTCTTTGCCTCCTTTGGCGACTGCATCTTTCAGCAGTGTGAAGACGGACACCAATTCCGTGGCGGTCTCCATATACAGGTTGTTCATCGAGAGGGTGGCAACGATGCCTTGCGGATTATTGTTGATGGCCTTGCGCATCTTACACAAGGTGATGAATATCTTCACTCCATCGTCGTACAGATAGGTACAGGCTTTGAGGGAAGAGGCATAACCACTGGCGGTTTTCAGATAACTGTTGTACTTCTTCTCCCATTCGTGTATCTTGGTGAACTCTGCGGCGATGGTATTCTGCAACAGGGCAGTCTTGGTCTGACCTTTGATTTCCTTCTCTATCTCACCGTTGATGGCTTCGTTGCCCTCTGCTAATGCCATCCATTCCAAAGGGTTGGCAGTCACAATCTGTGCATGGGCTGACGGCACGCTCAGTACCAATGCCACGACAATGAACCAAATCTTATCTATTCGTAATCTCATATACGCCCTTTCTTCGTTTGTTCGTTTCTACTCTTGTTCGTATCACACTCACCACGTCATAGCTGTTGCTGATGCCGGTCATTTCCAGTTTCGGTGTCGTTCTATCCATCGACAACACGGTCACGCTTTTCAGTCCGCATAACTGTTGTATCAATGTCTGATGCTCGGCAAAGTCCACCACTCGGTACAACTCCATGTAGTTCACGCTCCGCTGAAACACTCCGTGCTCACAGATGAGTTGCTCGCTCCCGATATGGTAGCGGATACTCCTCAGATAGATGAATCGGTAGAGTAAACAGAGGGAGAACAGGAGGCTGAAGACAAGCAACAGGGTACTATATGCACAACCGGGCAATCCTCCGATTAGGAGCATTGCCACGCACAACAGCAACAGAGGCAGTTCGTTGATGAAAAACTGTCCGATGCTGGGGCACAAGGTGATGATGCTATTATCTTCTTGTCTCATACGCTTCTATGATATGTGTTCTTTTCTTCTTTTTCCCTTTGTTTCTCTGCCTTGCCGGCTGCGATAAACTCGGCATAGTCGAAGGTATCTGGTTCGCCCTTGGCAATCAGTTCTGCTGATTTCTTGTTGAGCAGCGCATCGTTCCAGTCCTTGTAGCAACCCAATGGATGATAGGCTTGCACATGCTCGTGACGGAAGCCCATCTCTGCTGCCACCTTCCTGAAGTTTGCAACAAACTGCCGCCCTGCATCGTCCTTGTCAAAACCCAAATAGTGCCGTGCGTTGGGAGTAACGGACAGAAGTCCTCGCATCTGTCCCTCGGTGGGTGTGCCGCCCGTAGATACATACACCATCTTTACAGGATTTATCTGATACTCTGCCATGGCATCGTAGGCACTCTCAAACCATACAATTTCGCTTGCTTTATCCAACGGCTCGCCCGTGAGGTTGGCAATCCACAGTCCTTCACTGCTGTTGCTTCCTTCTGCCTTGCCCTTGTAACCGCCGCTACCGTCCATCTTCGGTCGTCCTCGTTCCTCAAAGCCCACAGTCTTGTCGGGTGTCTTGGGCAGTACAAGCGGAAAGGCAAGGTTGGCAAAGGTAAGTCCATCCGTCCGATGCTTAGTAGCCAGACAGAAATGCCGATGAAAAGCATACTGCGTATAGAGGTCGATGCCTCGGAACTTAAAATAGGGATAAAACCTTTTCTGCGTTTCCCTGTCCTGCGGATTGAACTTGTGGATGTCGTAGTCATTCAGGTTGAATGGCTTTCCGTCCTTTCTTGGTTCTGTAATCTTCGATGGTCTGTCCTCTATGGGTTGGTTGAGCAGTCGGTTGCAGACGAGGTTGACGAGTCGGTCAGGAGACATTCCCACCTTGTTCTCTGAAAACATTTCTGGATGCTCCTTGATGAACGAAATGACATTATACACCTTCTGCTGCGGTGGTTGGAAGCAACATTTCCCATTCTGCGTGACAATGAACTTATCACCACGCACCCGTCTGCCCTCACTGTCAGTACGCACATACGACGGATAACGCAAGCCATCTCTCTTGTTCAGATGATACCCTGCGTCCACCAGTACTTCCTGTATGCTCAACCTGTCCAGAAAGTCATCGTATGTCAGTTCACTACTCATTATAAATTATAAATTGTAAATTATACATTGTTAATATCCTCTCCTTATCTCCGTGGCAACATGATTTGCTTCTGCCTCAAAGTACCTTGCCGCAATCTCCTGTGGCGAATCCACTCCCGGTTTGAAGTAAGGACGTGGACCGCCATGATGCTCTGCATAGAACTCCGGGGCTGGATGGTGATGATGGTGGCTTATGTCATGCGCCACCTCTGCTGTAACGACTGCTCCTGCCGTCAGAGCCGCCAATATCTTCGTGCCCAGTCCGGCGTTGGTTTCGGGGCGTGTCTTCATATCCACTTCACTGAAAACCTTGGAGAAGAGTTTCATGCGATGGTAGTCATCCACCGCCAAGAACTTGTCGTAGTCCTTCTGCTTGATTTCGTGCGTGATGGCTTCTCCATTGATAATGGCGGTCATGCGATACTTATCTTCGCCTTTCTTATCTCCCTCCATCGGAGGCACTTTCTCCACCATGATGTCACCGACTTTCACTTCACGCCCATGCGCTCCCTCACGATACCAACCCTTGTTCTCATTAATCAAGGCAAGGTCTTCACCTCTCACCATGGCATCGCCTTGCAACACGTCACGTCTGACAGTCTCGTCCTCTTCCAACGGAAGCAACCGTTCCTCGTCTTGTTGCTGACGCTGCTGCAACTCCTGTTCAAGTTCGGGATGCAGATGCAGGTCGATGCGCTCCTTGCTATTCAGTGTGTCCATCAGGATTTTGTCAGCAAAGTCGTCCTTGATGATGCCATTCAGCAGTTCCAAGCGTTGAACGACGGGCACTTCCTTGATGGAGTTGGAGGTGAGTTTCTTCAGTTCCTCATCTGTCAGGTCATACACCATGTCGGCATTGACGCTGTTCGACTGAATGGTCAGCGTCTTCGCATTCTCATCAATGATGATGCCATGCGATGCCAGACACTCCTGCCACTTCTCATTGGTGAAATAGACAGGCGAGGTAATCAGTTCCTTATAAGGCTTGGCTGGCTCCGTGCTTCTCGTGCGGCTGATGGAAGGCATTATGATTCCCTCCAAATCTTTCAGCACATCCTGTTGCTGAGGGCTATAACTCTGTTGCTGTCCCTTATAATAGAACCCATAACCGCCGCTCTGCAATTCGCCAGGCTTCATTCTGCCGTCCCAACGTTCAGGCACAATCGGGGCTTCGGGGAAGAACAATCGTCCTCCAACTCTGCGAAGATGGAATCCCTCCTGACTGCGTGGTGTCCAACCTAAAAAGGGTGGTGGCATATCGATGCGCCCCATCCGTCCATACTCGCCGATACCAACACGATAGCCGTGCAGCCCCATAGCTACACGACCGTTGGCATTGCGTGCATGAACGAAGTTCTTGGGCATATAGAAGTCGTTGCCCACAATGCCCGTAAAGGTATTGTAGGCTAACTTGTTGGCATGATTCGTACCCCAGTCGGTCAGAGCCAACATCTGCTTCTCGGTGATGTTATAGGTAAGCAGCGGACTGTCATGCCCTTGCACCACAAGCTGATAGCCGCTGCCATTACTCACCACATGAGCCTGCATACCATTGCGCATGAGCAAGTCACGCATCTCTGGTTGCAGGTCCATCTGTTGGGGATTCGTATTCTTTCTTATCGCCATACTTATTCTTCACTCTTCATTCTTCACTCTTCATTTATCATGCTTCACCGTTCTCTATTGCCTTCTCCAGTTCCTCATCTTTGTGATGGACAAACTGCTCCGCACTCTCTTCACAAATGCAGAGTCCGTTGTTCAGACAATAGCTCTCATATTCTTCCTGCCATTCAGCAGAATGATGGTTGACATACTCCAACCAACCGTACTCGCCGCTCTGTATCTTCTCGACGAGCACATCCTCTGGATAATATTTATTTGATGCCATATACTTATTATATTATGTGTAGATTATTTGTGCATGGAAAAAGAGGCGCGGTTGCGCTCTCCATTCTTCTTCTGCTCATTCCAAAGTTCTTCCGTGTATTCCTCTTCAGGCACATAGTCAAGATTACCGTCATCGCCCATTACCCAACAGCCATAGCACCCGAAGGTGTATTTGTCCCACTCTCGCTTGGTGTTCTCCTTCCACTTCTGACTGTCGCCTTGATTAATCCTTATGCCGGTCTTATCGTTCAGGTCAATACCCACCGTCACCTGTTCGTCCTCCATGATGAGCGTGAGCGGCTCACCCTTCTGCATCACGGTCAGTTCTGCCGAACTCAGTTTCAGTTCATCCTTCAGCACCTCCAAGTTGCGCCCGATGACAGGCGTAGGTACCGACATCACCTGATTGGTCTCCGTGTCAATCTGCACGAAAGCCTTGCTGCTCCTGCCATCAGCATCCTTAACATCGGCAAGGATAGCCTTTCCAGCCAGCAAGTCCTCCTGCTGTTCCTGAGTAAAAGCCTCCAATGGTGATTTCTCCAACTGCGGATAGAAGACCACATCCACCTTGCCGTCCTCCATACGGACCAACGCAAATCGGGTGCGGCTCTTCAATGTCTCGCCCTCATCATTATTCACCTGAATGGGCAGCAACGGTGAACGTCGTCCCTGACCAATATCTTCCAACGCCCACATGGGCAGGTCTTCAATCTTCTCTTGTGTGAGACCAAAACGAGCCAGTGTCTGATAAGGCACCTCGCTCTCTTCAAATCGTACTTGCTTCATACTTTAACTTTGAATTTGAAATTAAACTCATGCAAAGTTATATACCTATTCAGAGACAAGCAGAATTGCATAAGATAATGCGTGTTATTTTTGACGATTATTATTATTTGAGTTTGATTTCTGCTCAAAAATCAAACTCGATTGCTATATTATGTTACAATCTTCTTGTCTTCCCTTTGTTCTTTATGCCAGTCAAAGAATTGCTTGTTACTTTTGCACCATGAAACGATTTCTACTCATCACAATAGCAGCAATATTCTGTTCATCAGCAACAGTATGCGCTCAGTTCAATACCGTCACACAGACTAAGGTACACCGCAAGGCTGTGCCAAAAACGACGCAGTCCGCAACATCCGAACAACTGCCTCCGTGCTCGCCGCATCAGCGGCGAGACTCTCTTGCCTTTGCCCCATTACAAACCCAAACGGAGCAGACCGACCGCCACACGGCACTTGTCAGTCCACTCCGTCATATCTCTGTCACCAGCCCTTTCGGCTACCGCAGAGACCCATTTACAAAAAGAAAAGCCCTACACAACGGGCTTGATTTGAAGGCAAATTACGAACCCACATACGCCATGATGCACGGCGAGGTCATCAAGGTAGGCAAGGACAAACGTTCAGGCCTCTATGTCACCCTCCGTCACGGCGACTTCACCGTCAGCTATTGCCACCTCTCCCAAACTCTCGTCACCAAAGGCACCCACGTCCGTCCCGGCATCATCATCGCGCTGACAGGCAACAGTGGTCGCAGTACTGGTCCCCACCTGCACCTCACACTCAAAGACACAAAAAAAGGACGAGCCATCGACCCGTCCATTCTTCTCAATCTTATCAAGCATCCACTCTAATAGAACGCCTTGTCTTTTGTCGTTCACATCACCCCTTCCGCATTGCAATAATGTCTTAAATATCTAATCCTCAACAATTTCTATTCTTGAAAAACAAGTGTTTTATTCACGAATATAATATGATTTCGTGAAAGATGTCATAAGATGATACTAATATCTATGCTATTTGTCAATAAAGAACCCGTTTCTATGCAGATATTCTGAAACGGTTAGTGTTCCAATCCCTATCTGCTCACACAACAAAGGAAGTTTCTTGAACAACTTACCGTCATTCTGCTGCCTTGTTTCCTCCGTCATTACTTGCATCTCTTCCAGATGGATAGCGTCCGAGTGTCGTACATTCAGTGCATAAATGATAATCTTAGCATCACCTGTTTTAAGGTATTCTTCCTTTTGCTCTATGTATTCTTCTTCAGTCAGTTCCTGCTTCTTCAGTCTTACACAGAAATTGTTGTCTATCATGTTGCTGATCTCTCTGGGGCACATGGAAATAGATCCTTTGTCGGAATGACCAATTTCTTGTCTTTGAGGAAAGGCATCTTTTCAACTGCAATTCCTTTGGAGGTGCGTTTTGATTCATCCAGAATCACATCAAGTAGCATCAAATCCTTGCGGGAGAACGCCTCTTCCAGGAATGAGTACAACTGTCCGTCCTTATCCAAGGGAAGATAATTCTTGGCAATCATCACCAATGAGCATGTATCAACAACTATCGCCATAACTCCCTCTCAAAATTTGCTGGTTTGACATTGAGTCTCGAACAGAAAGTGGTCTCGTTGACCACTCCATTGAAATAGGCATATTGCATGGTTTTCAAGAATAGCGGAGAAATGATGGGCTTTGGTGTTCGCCCGCCTCTCTTCTCAGAGTTTTTCAACTTTTCCTGTTCCTCTCTTCTTCTGTATTCCTCTGCCAATTCACTCTTGACATTGCTGTAGCTCGAATAGCTGATTTTCCTGTCGATATACATCCTTGTATATAAGGCAAGACGGCTAATGTGCGTCCGTGCACTGATAGCCTTGAAGAGGTCAATGCAGTAGTCGTTACGGGAATCTACACATGCTATGTTAGCAAGTGTTTCTGCTTCTTGTCCCATAATGAACTGATATGCAAAATCATTGCACCATCTTTCGACATCACTGTATGAAGTCTGTGCCGAGATGTCCATCATGTCCACCGACTCCACTTCTTCAATCCCCAATAGACAATGCCCCAATTCATGCGCCAGAGTGAATATTTCTCGCTTGTAATGCTTATGATGCTTAAGCACTATCACATTGGGCTTAAGGTAAAAACCGTCAATGTTGGTTTTCTCTTTCTTGTTCCATGTCTCTATGTATTCAAAGACAAAAATGCCATGATCGGCGATTTTTTCTATCATCTTCACAAGAAACTGCCTATGATTGACAGTTTCCCCGGGATAAAAAAAATCTCTTGCACGTACGGCTACTGTCTTAGGGTCATCTTGTAGGGTGTAGTGTTCTATGTCAAACTTCACATCCAGTTGCGACAGTTTGTTGTATGCATCCAAAGCGTTTTTCAGACTCTCGAATCGGTTTACAGTACGGATCGACTCCAAGTTCAGCTCTGTTCCGAATGAGGTCTTGCGGAAGAAGATACTGCTGCTTGCATTGGTTGACAACTTAGAATAGTCTTGAAAGAAACTGACTTCTTTGTCGAATATCTCACCTATACGCTTCAACACCCCCAAATCAATAGAATCTCCACTGATGTCTGCGGCTCCTGTTATCCGTTTCCTGCCTTTGTTCAGAAGAGACAACAAGTCATCCACCGACATCTTGTATAATGCCAGCAGGTATTCTAAACGTTTCTTGTTAATCTCTACTTTCATATCAGCCTCGATTGAACTATTGTTGTTTTGATGCAAATGCTTAGGCACAATTTTGCGTTGCAAAATTACACATTTTCACTTAAATGGGCGAATTTTCATGCTGAATATCACTGGAATTTATGTTTATTTTGCTAAATCGCTACATTTCGCCACCAAAAAGACACAAAAATAGGACGAATCATCGACCCGTCCTTTTGTTTTTAGCCTTTTTCGTTCTAACCACAGCCTGCAATGTTATTCATCAACTGGTTCATCACTCGCATGTCTCATTTCGTAAACTGTCCATAAGGCTAACACACATTCAATGGCTATCACGGTAATGGCCGCAGTCATGCCCCACCAGTGGGCAATAAGCATAAAGATGCCAGCCTCAATGCACAACGCAAAGAGGATGGTAACAATAAGTGATAATATTCTATTCATTCTACGGTAACTGATTTAGCAAGGTTTCTTGGCTGGTCAACATTCCTATCCTTGTTGATGGCGATGTAATAGGCCAGCAACTGCAATGGGACGGAAACAACGAGAGGTGTAAGGCATTCGGGTACGTCGGGCACTTCAAGGCAATGGTCGGCGATGTCCTTCATTGCGTCATTGCCCTTGGTAATGATGGCGACAACCGTACCGCCACGCGCCTTCACCTGCCTTACATTACTGATTATCTTGTCATACAGCGAGTCCGTTGGAGCAATGACCACCGTGGGCATCTCGCTATCTACAAGTGCAATCGGTCCATGCTTCATTTCCGCAGCAGGATAACCCTCCGCATGGATATAGGATATTTCTTTCAGCTTCAACGCACCTTCAAGGGCGGTGGGGTAGTTGTACCCACGACCGAGATAAAGGAAGTTGCGGGCATAGGTGTATATCTTCGACAAGTTCTTGATTTTGTCAGCAAGTCCCAACACATCTTTTATATACCTTAATTCCGCAACACTATTATAAATATAACTTTTTAAGTACCTGAGCAACAAAAAGTTGCTCAGGATTTTGTCATGTCAGATTTTTCACCTATCTTAGTGTTGCAAATCAAAATATGTATCAAACCCGACAGACATGGCAAAGAAAGCAATAAAATCTGAGAAACTCACTCCTTTTGGAGGAATATTTGCAATGATGGAGCAATTTGACTCCACATTGTCATATGTAATTGACACAACCCTCGGTCTAAGATGCAGGCTGTATGGTTATCAATACAGCGAAATCATCCGTTCTCTCATGAGCATCTACTTCTGTGGCGGCTCATGTATTGAGGATGTCACAACTCATTTGATGCCCCATCTCTCGCTTCATCCGACACTTCGTACCTGCAGCTCTGACACTATCCTCAGAGCGATAAAGGAACTGACGCAGGAGAACATTTCATACACGTCAGATACGGGTAAGAACTACGATTTCAATACGGCTGACACCCTCAATACCTTACTGCTCAATTGTATGTGTGCAGCTGGTCAGCTGAAAGAGGGTGAGATGTATGATGTTGATTTCGACCACCAGTTCATAGAAACAGAGAAATATGATGCAAAGCATACATACAAGAAGTTCCTTGGTTATCGACCAGGTGTGGCGGTTATTGGAGATTTGATTGTCGGCATTGAGAACAGCGACGGCAACACAAACGTCCGTTTCCATCAGAAGGACACGCTGAAGAGATTCTTCGAAAGGTTTGAACAGAACAATCTTGTTATCAATCGTTTCAGAGCTGATTGCGGCTCGTGCTCTGAAGAGATCGTGGAAGAGGTTGCCACCCACTGCAAGACCTTCTATATCCGTGCCAACCGCTGTAGTTCGCTCTACAATGACCTCTTCGCTCTCAGAGGCTGGAAGAGGGGAGAAATCAACGGCATTGAGTTTGAGCTGAATTCCATTCTTGTAGAGAAGTGGAAAGGCAAGACATACCGGCTTGTGATTCAAAGGCGGAAACGGATGGACGGTGAGCTTGACCTCTGGGAAGGAGAATACACATACCGCTGCATCCTGACCAACGACTACGAGCCTTCCGTAAGAGAGATTGTCGAGTTCTATAACCTCCGCGGAGGAAAGGAGCGCATCTTCGATGACATGAACAATGGTTTCGGATGGTCCAGATTGCCCAAATCCTTCATGGCAGAGAACACAGTGTTCCTTCTTCTTACAGCACTTATCCGTAACTTCTACAAGGTCATTATCCAAAGACTTGACGTAAAGAGGTTCGGACCCAATAAAACAAGTCGCATAAAAGCGTTTGTCTTCAGATTTGTCTCTGTACCAGCCAAATGGATCAGAACATCAAGGTGGTATGTGCTGAATATCTATACCTGTAATAATGCTTACGCAGATGTATTCCAGACTGATTTTGGATGACGACTACAACTTATGGGTATGATACTGCGTATTGTCTCAAGTCGCATTGTGGGGTAAGGGGGTATTGTAGGCAGAAGTGGGTATTTCAGCCTCAATTTATCTAATAATTCAGTAATGAGAGAACGTGTACACGTAAATAGGACGATGAAGGACTTAGTTGCGGATTTGAGGCTTATGAAAAGCGTATTGCTTTCTCAATACATGCCGTTCCTCTTCGCTCAGCGACAGGAAATAGGCTTTCCATCCCGGACAGAAATTGATGTGCCATCGCCAAAAACGACCCAACAATGACTTGGGTGAACGGTCGTATCGCCGCCTCAGTGGGCACTGCTGACAGTTATGTTTCTTTTCCAATACTTTATCTATTTATCTTTCGTAAAACTCTCGTGGCAAAAATAAGGATTATTTTCAGTGATCAAGCACACAGTTCATTAAAAAAGAGAGGATTTGCTAAGATTCAGAATAACGACGAGCCATCGACCCCAACGGGAGTCGAACTTCAAGTAACCGCACATGATACAATGTGCGGGTCGAAGTGCCTTCCCAATCCACGACCCCAACGGAGGTCGAACCTTTCTACAGATTATATGGTTCGACCCCGTTGGGGTCGGATGTATAGGAGTCATCTGGCCATCCGCAAGTCTTTGACATTGCGGTTAACGGGGGTGAGACCCTTTTCAGGGTCTGTTTGTTTGCACACCTTCATTCTACATAAACGGCTAAATTCAAATATTAAAAGCGTTTACATATTGCAACGTATTTATCTGTTATGCTCCTATTAAATTGTTCTATATCCTTATACTTTTCAACTAAATCCTTTATCACAGGCGCATTTAAATCGACGTTTAGGGTATATTGAACAAAAGCACGTAGCATCTCATAATTATAATTTACTCAAGTTTCGGATTTAGGTTGAGAGGATAGATTTGGGCATAAAAAAGGCTTTGAGGATTTCCGTATGTCACGGAAATTTAGTAATTTAGAGGTGCCCAAACAACTAATTACAATCACTCAAAGCCATGAGCAAAATTACAAAAATTCCATCGGAGATCCGCAACTTTTTCACGGGAAAACGAATCAATCCCGCATTTTCCAAGTTTATGACCCTCCTTGAGGGGATGAGGATTTCAGACAAAGATCTCGGAGGGAAAAAACGTGAGAACTGTCAGCTTACCAACCTTCAACTTTTCCAGATCATATTGATTCTGCCGTTTATGGCCGTCCCGGGTTTTTCTCATTATGCCGGATCGTCAATCTCGAAACTGTTCGGGGGTAAGAAGGACCTACTCTATTCGTTTATGGCCAAGGACAATATAGACTAGCAACATCATCTGGCACATCGCCTGTCATCTCATCAAGGCCGTGACCATAAGGAAAGACTATCAAAAGAGCCATCTTCCGGCAGTGCTTATTGTGGATGATTCCGACCTGCCGAAGACCGGATTGAGGATGGAGTGTATTGGCAAGATATTCTCGCACGTGTTTCAGCGGTGCATTCTCGGCTACAAGCTGCTGGCCCTGTGCTGGAGCGACGGCCGCTCTCAATTTGTCGTGGACTTCTCGATTCACGGCGAGAGAGGGAAGGTCGATGGCAAGGAACAAGGTCTTACGGCCCGGCAGCGCGAGAGGCGCTACAACCGCAAGCGTGACAGAGACTGCCAGACCGAAAAACGCAAGGAAGAGTATTTCGTATCCAAGCTTGAGCGCCTGAAGAGCATGGTGAAGAGACCATTGGAGGATTGTTCGCCGATATATATGAAGGCGTACACGAGCTCACCGTCGTGGAAAAGATCTGGTCAATCATTATTGATGTAATAGCAATCGTGGCTGAGATTTTTACCATTGACGAGAACGAATTGATGGAGCAAATTATACGGGATAACCGCAGGTTCAAGGCCATGCAACTGATCGCTCAGACTGCATAAAACCTAAATCCGAAACTTGAGTAAAATACATAACTGTAATAATCTACTACTAATCTAAAATAAAGCGATTATAAGCTATCCTTTTTCCTGTGTTTGTTTTAAAGTTTTCACCTATACACTTTTTTATCTTTTCCTGTTCTTTTTCTTTATCCATAACCGTTAAATTTTCAAGCAAATCAGCTTCCCATTGTATTTGAAAATCAAGTCCATCAATTTTAGATGGAGTATGATGGTTGCCTATTATAAAGCATATTCTATCAATATTTTTGTTATAGCCTACCTTTTTTAATATTTCTTTCGCTACTGCTGGTCCTTCCTTTTCTTGATAGACACCATCAATAGAACCGTATTTTTTTTGTGCTTCAACCGCACCAATATCATGTAGTATAGCAATAATACTGATGAATTCTTTTTCTTCCTCTCCGATATTTTCTCCGTTCATTATATCTTCTGCATTTTTCAAAACTTTAAGAGTATGCTCTATGCCAAAAGGAATTTCTTTGAATACTTCTTTCATCTCTATAATAATTTTTTCTTTAAACATAAATTACCTCCATTTATACCTTATAGGTGTTTTAGTTCTATCTATCCACTTTTTTGTTCGCCGATACAATCAGCATCATGGGACGGCGCATTTCATCCTGCATCCCCGGAATATCCATCATGTTTTCCGGCGGCTGCGGCTCCACAATATGATTTATTATAAAACCATTTGAAAGCAGTGTATTTAGATATGTGGTCAGTGTTCTATGATATTTTGTAACCTTTTCTCCCAAAAACACAGCTGTCCGTTTGCCCTCATAATAATAATTATCCACTGGAAAATGCAGTATTTCTCCTTTTTCGTTATAATGCCAGTCTTGTGTTCCATAGGCAGTAAAAACAGGATGTTCAACCGTAAAAACTAGCTTACCACCAGACTTCAGTATTCTATATATCTTTTTTACTAAAATCTCATAATCTGCTACATAGTGAAACGCAAGTGAGCTTAATATTACATCAAAACTCTCCTCTGGGAATTCCACATCTTCTATAGCACAGCATTTATATTCAACCTGTGGAAAATGTGTTTTTTCTTTGGCTACCTCGAGCATTTTATGAGAAATATCAACACCTACAACAGAAGACGCTCCGTGTTCCATCGCATAAATACAGTGCCATCCATAGCCACATCCTAAATCAAGCACACGCTTATCTTTAAAATCCGGCAGCAGCTTTCTCAATGTTTCCCATTCTCCTGCACCGGCTAGTCCCTGCTGTGAGCGACTCATTTGACTGTATTTTTGAAAAAATATATTATCATCATATTTGTTTTCTTTCATCTGAATTCCCCCTCGTTTAAAAAGTTATTTATCTCCGTTGCAATTTTTTTCACTTCTTTATATAGCTTCTCGGTCATATCGTAGCATTCAAAAAGTGAAAGACCAAGTACTTCAAAAATATGATTTACCCTTTCGGCATATTTTTTAGGTTTATATTCAAAAGTTTCAAGCAGTTTTATAGCTTTCTTTTCGTTAATGCAATAAGCATTATTGCATGCAAATAGTACTTGATTTAAGCATGAAATAATACGAAAAACATGGCCTGCAATATAATATTTATCCTCTGCTCCCGCATTTGCTTTTACAAACATTAAAGAGAATTCTGCTTCAAATAAGAAAAAGTTTATCAAGCTCTTCTTTAGAGCACCAGGGTAAATTTCCGCCTGATTTTTTAATTCGCAAAAGCTTTCATTTTTAGCATATTGTATCTTGCTGATAGCCAATTCTCCACGATACATAGCACTTATATAACCATGGGGATGCCCGGTCTGATAATTTGCAGTAACAATTCCTTGCTCCGTATCCTTGATTATTTGTTCCACCCGTTTTATATCACGTAAAATCAGATCAACATGATACCCGTTAATAACTAACCATCCGCCTCCATTGACCCAATCACCCCACGCTCCGGGAGGTACAACAAGGTTGTTTCTATTCTCATCATCCAACTCTGTAGCAATTTGGTTAATCGCTGTCAGGTCAAATGATTCTTGATTGTAATAAATTCCGATATCTATATCAGAATCCTCTGTATGGGTACCTCTTGCACGGGATCCCCCTAATACGATGCCTTCTATAAAAGGCAAAGAGGATAATTTTTCTGTCACTGATTGAATAATATTATATATCATACGAACACACTCCTTTATTTTGCATCTAATTTTCTAATCTCAGTTATCATTGGGCAAACTATTGCAATGCAAATAATTAAAATACCTGATAGTAAAAACCAATGATTTACACCGATTCTATCAGCAAAGAATCCAGAAAGAATTATCCCAATTGGCATAGCAAGAGACATGATACTTCCAGTTAAAGAAAATACACGTCCTAAATATTCAGGCTTAATTTTCTCCTGAAAAAGAGCTGTTTGCACACCGCTGTAAAACGGAACCGAAAGCCCCATTATTGCACAGCAGACTACAAATATGAAAAATCCACTTTGGGGAAGTAATCCTGAAATGGTTAAGCTTATCCCCATCATAAAAATGGATGCCGTTATTAATAAGATTCGCTTTTGGTAATTCCCAAATAACCCTAATAATAGACCCCCTATCAACATACCAGAGGCATAAGCAATCTCCGTAATAGAAATATGCATCGGTGTACCATTAAAATATTCCATAGTGATTAAAGGATATAAAGCATTTATGGGCATATAAACAAACATATATAATGTTCCAACGAGTAATAAAGCAAATAATCCTTTATTTTGCCGTAGTACAGCCATTCCTTCTTTCATTTCTCGTATGAAATTTGGTTTCAAACTTTGCACTTGATCACCCAGCTTAGGAATACGTACAATTGCTACCGTAATAGATGCAATCACAGCACCCAATACATCGATGGCAATAATAGCATTTAGTCCCCAAACGGAGTATAAGAGTGCTGCAACCGCCGGACTAACAATATAGCTTATAGACTGCAAAGACTGACTATAGCCTGCACATTTCGTAAGCTGTTCTTCTGGTACTAAAAGTGGAGTAACCGCATTGAGAGCCGGGGTATGAAAAGCTGTTCCAATGCTACGGATGAACAATACTACCATAACCATCCAGATAGGTAACTCCATATACAATGCAACAATAGCTAGCACGGCCCCAGCTGCTGCGATAATTAAATCAGCACCAATCATTATCTTCTTCCTATCATGACGATCCACTAATACACCAATGGCTGGTCCAAAGACCGCATAGGGTAAAAAACCTACAAGTGAAGCCATAGACAAGACCATCGCAGATCCTGTTTTTTCTGTAAGGTAAAAAATAATCGCCATTTGCAGGATGGCACTAGTGATTAATGATACTGCCTGCCCTGCCCATATTGTATAAAACTTAAGTTTCCAATTGTTGTATTTTTCCATTTTATTATCTCCCTTAATTCCGCAACACTTTGATTTAACTTTATTTATAAGTTCCTGAGCAACAAAAAGTTGCTCAGGATTTTGCCGTGTCAGATTTTTCACTTATCTTAGTGTTGCAATTAGAAAACAAGCGAAAATCGTAACAAGGCGCTGAAAAGGTACAAATAAAATTCGA
>NZ_NFJG01000049.1:0-28208 GCF_002159755.1 Bacteroides sp. An269 | reverse complement strand
GTACCCAGACCCGGGGTCGAACCGGGATGGATTTTACTCCACTGGTGTTTGAGACCAGCGCGTCTACCGATTCCGCCATCTGGGCATTCCGTTGAATTGCGGTGCAAAGATAGACAAATCTTTTGAAATTACAAAGGATATGAATAAAAAAGTGAAAAAAAAATTGTCTAACACTATTTAGAAGCGTATCGAGTGGTTTATTCAAAATAATCTGCTATCTTAGCATAAACTTTTAAAGCCACCCTGATTATCATGAACAACAACTACTATTGTATCATTATGGCCGGAGGAATGGGAAGACGGTTTTGGCCGTACAGCAGGAAAAATCTGCCCAAACAATTCTTGGATTTCTTCGGAACAGGCCAAACTTTATTGCAACAGACATTCGACCGTTACAAACAAATCATTCCACCGACAAACATTTACATTACAACACACAAAGATTACAAGCAGCTGGTGTGCGAATTACTTCCGGAGCTTCCAGAAGAACAGTTGATTGTAGAAGAAGAAAGGCGCAACACAGCCCCTTCCATTGCATACGCTTCGCACATCATCCAGCAAGTTAACCCGAACGCGACTATCGTGGTAGCACCTTCGGACCATCTTATTCTGAAGTTTGAAGAATTTAAAGAAGCCATCTTGAAAGGATTGGACTTTGCATCGAAGAACGATATTCTGGTAACATTGGGCATCAAACCCAATCGTCCGGATACAGGATACGGTTATATCCAGATAGATGAAGAGAAAGAAGGAGATTTCTATAAAGTAAAGACTTTCATCGAAAAACCTGCACGGGAGTTTGCCGAAATATTCATCCAAAGTGACGAGTTTTATTGGAACTCCGGCATTTTCGTATGGCACGTCAATACGATTCTGAAAGCTTTCCATGAAATCATGGCAGAAATATGTCCGCGCGTTGAATGTGACAAACCAGACTTTACCTCCTGCCCCAACATTTCCATTGATTACAGCATTATGGAAAAAGCCAACAACGTATACGTACAACTATGTGACTTCGGCTGGGCAGATTTAGGTACATGGGAATCTTTGTATGATGCATCTCCCAAAGACACCCACCAGAATGTCATCATTCATAGTAACACCTTATTATATAATTGCAAGGACAACATTATTTCCATACCAGAAGGGCAATTGGCCGTTATTCAAGGTCTGGAAGGTTATTTGGTTGCCGCAAGCGACAATGCATTGCTCATTTGCAAGAAAGATGACCAAGATGCCATGCGCAAATTTATCAACGATGTAGAAATGAAATTCGGGGAGAAATACTCCTGAATTCCACTCACCACAGATTACACAGACTATAAAAAGGAATTATCCTACCATGTGTGTGTAATCTGTGATGGGCAAAAAAGCATCAATACTCGAAAGTAATGCCAATAGTAGGAAGCAAGGTTCCACTTTCCTGTTTGATGGACTTCATCACATAACGCTGTTCGGCAAGTGGAGCAGAAGGATTTTCTATTTCCCCGGTGCTCATCAAGACATCGGGCTGGCGCAGCTTACTTGCCGTTATATTCTGAATATCAAGATAAATGCCAAACATACATTTCTTCCAATAAAACATCTTGTCGACCCGAACATCCAATTGGCCAAAAGCAGGAAGACGCCCTGTATTATACCGGCTGTAATCATAATACGCCTTGCCTTGTGCATTCCAAGCCGTTACTAACGATGATTTCTCCACATCATAAGGTGTATAAGGCGACCCTCCTATACAACATACTTTCATACTCACGCTCCATTGTTTAGGGAAATTATATGTCCCGCTCACATTGAATATAAACCGATTATCCCATGCCGAAGGCACATAAGTATCTTGATTGTTTTTACGGAACTCGCTTTTAAATACAGTGAGCGAAGAAGACAAGTTCAAACGCTGGACAAGCAACCATTTAAACATCACCTCTACACCATACGAACGTCCTTCAGCATCTGAAACAAGAGTCTCATTTCCAATAACCCCGTAATCATTTCCCTTACACGACAAAGGGATACCATCGGCTACAGACAATGGCATGTCCTTATACAATTTATAAAATCCTTCTGCCGACACTTCCACCGTCTCATTCGGATGCCAAGTCAGTCCGGCACTGGTCTGCGATACCGAAGTATAATCCAAATGACGATTTGCATATCGGCCATACTCATCCTTGAAGCCCAATGCTGTATATTGCGGGAGCTGGTAATACAGTCCCGTATGCCCGCTTAAAAACAAGCCCTCTGCCAGTCTCCATGATACAGACAAGCGTGGAGACAGCTGCCGGTCCAGTTTCTTCATCTTATCACTATAATTATTGGCATCGGCACGCACACCCAACGAAGCCGTAAAACGCTCGTCGGGAGCCGTATAGTCCATAGAAGCATATACTCCCCAACGGAATATCCCCAAATCGGTACGATAATCGTACAAATGTGCAGCATCGGTAAAAACCTGTTGATAGGTCGTATTAGTATATTGCAAATAACTCAGCTCTACTCCGGCGTTCAGCTTCCACACATTCCATCGTGACGTGTTTTCCAACCGGAACCGGGTTTCCTGCTCTACCGAGCGCAAACGTAACATCAGATTATCTTCACTGCTCTCATCATTGTCCCGGTATTTTAAATTTCGGTTGTTCAGGTAGCTATGGCTCAAAGTCACCGACTGAACGTGGGGACCGGCATAATGCCGATACACCCCTCCTACGGTATAAGTCTCCTGCTCTATCTTAGGCAAATAGCTCAAGAGATATTCGGCATCCTCCCCATTGATGTCCAAGTTCAACCTCATCCGGTCTATACCGCCCAAGCCTAAGACTGTAAGTTCATTATGAGCATCGAACCGGGTTTTCAACTTGAAAGAAGCATCTGTATATGCCGGAAGAAAAGGTAAGCCCAATAGTTTGAACAACATCTGTAAATACGACTGGCGCACCGACACTACATACGAAGTCTTGTCGCCCCAATGCCCGTTAGAAGTCAGTGAAACTTCCGAAGCTCCCAACGTTGCCTTTACAGAATTATGCTCCATATCCCCATCACGCAAACGAAAATCAAGCACCGAACTCAAGGCATTTCCCCGATTTGCCGGAAAAGCGCCACTATAAAACTTTACATTCCGTATCAGATCCGCATCAATCAAACCCACAGGGCCACCCGATGCCCCTTGCGTACTGAAATGATTGATATTGGGTATTTCTATCCCATCCAAAAAGAAACGGTTTTCCGAAGGACCTCCTCCACGTACAATCAAGTCATTACGGTACCCAACAGGCGAAAACGCTACTCCCGGATAATTCTGTACCACACGTGATATGTCACGGTTGGCGCCAGGAGCCTTTTCTATTTCCTGCATACCGATTACCCGCAAGCTGACCGGACTCTCAGCCACCCGTTGAAAAGGGGAAGCCGTAACGGTCACCTCGGAAAGCTGTGCACCTTCTTTTTCCATCTCGATCCAGATATGAGGTGTACGATGATTTACCCGATATTCAGCTGTTACGATTGTCTTATACCCTAACATGGAAGCCTGAAGGGAATAAATACCCGGCGGCACTTCTCCGATAATAAAATGTCCGTCGGCATCGGTTGCTGCACCGACACCCACACCCATAACCAGCACATTGACAAACTCCAACGGCTCACGTGTATCCCGGTCTATTACAGTTCCTTCAATCTTATACCTTGGCGATTGTGCGAAAATCATGCACCCAAGTGCTGCCAACAGGATACTGATATAAATCCTTTTTATCATAAAAGAAAAAATCTATCAACACAAAAAAGCCATCCTTCAGGGGATGGCTTTTTATGCTATATTATATAAGTAGGAGGGGGATTTTATCAAGCATTGCCTTCCCAGGCTTCATGTATAGCAGCGGCTATCTTCTTAAATTCCTCATCGCTCAGCTGCAACTTCGGATTAGAGAACAACATGTCTTTTTCACTTCGCATCGGAATCAGATGAATATGTGCATGAGGTACTTCCAACCCCAATACAGCTTCGCCGACCTTACGGCAAGGAAAGACTTTCTGGATGGCCAATGCCACATGCTTGGCAAATACATGCATCGCCGCCAGCTCTTCGTCTTCCAAATCAAAGATGTAATCTACTTCCCGTTTCGGGACAACCAATGTATGTCCCTTTACCATCGGGTTAATGTCGAGGAAAGCATAAAAGCGGTCATCTTCTGCCACTTTATAGCTGGGGATTTCTCCCGCAATGATTTTACTGAATATTGTTGCCATACCTTTATATATAATAAAAGTAAGGCAAACCTGCGCGCTTACGCAAGCCTGCCTTACCGTTAAAATGAAATTCCTGTTACTTCCAGACTGATTTTCCCCTGTGGAATGGTTATTTCAGCCACATCACCCACTTTCTTGCCCAGCAAGCCTTGTGCAATCGGTGTATTGACCGAAATCTTTCCCTGCTTCAGGTTGGCTTCTGTTTCCGATACGATAGTGTATGCCATTTTCATACCTGTCTTGACATTCTTCAGTTCCACACGGCTCAGAATCTGCACAGTATCCGCCTTCAGTTTCGATGTGTCAATGATTTTAGCATCGCCGATAGTAGCCTTCAACTGATTGATTTTCATTTCCAGCATAGCCTGAGCCTCTTTTGCTGCATCATATTCAGCATTTTCCGACAAGTCTCCTTTATCACGTGCCTCGGCAATAGCCGCCACCACTTTAGGGCGTTCCACTGCTTCCAGATGTTTCAATTCGGCCACCAGTTTCTGATAACCTTCTTCTGACATATAAGCCATAATGTTTTCCTCCTTTAATTTTTCGTTTATATTCTTACTTATAAAACAAAAAAGAATTCCGATACATAATTACGTATCGGAACCCTTCCTATGTTGATTTGCGACAAAGGTAAATCTTTTTATAATACCAGTCAAGTGTTGGAGCACTGTATTTTCACATGCTTTGCAACATGTTATAATAATTTCTTAATCTCCGCGTCCAAATCAGTATCAGCTCCTACCCTCAAACTCAACTCGTTGCTCCGGTTGACCAGGAAACTTGCCGGCAACTGGGATACTCCATACAGACGAAGAAACGTTGAATACGGACCTTGAGGGTCACGCACGCAAATCCATGGCAAATTATCTGCTGCTGTTTTCCAGAAATGCTCATCAGTATCCAGCGAAATCTGATAAATCTCCAGCCCTTGCTCCTTATACTTATTATATACTTCGCGCAACAATAAATTACGTGCACCCGACTCGGATGCTCCATACACCGTGAAGTCGATTAGCACCACTTTGCCTTTCAGGTCGGTCAAGTGATGCAGGTTCCCATTCTCATCACGCAAGGGAATGTCAATAATCGAGGTTTCCTCCACCTTGTCCATCGGAATCTCCAAGGGTTTCACTTGCGGCGCACGTGTATTCTTCATCCCTTTTATTACCATGTTATACAGGTTGCGCGAACGGTCGGCATGAGGATACATATTGTTCATGCTCGTAGCTACCGCCGCAAAGCATTTTACATCCTCCTTACTGGTAAGCGGATCGAAAATCATATACCCGTTCAATTCCTGGAACAAAGCGAAATAAGCGTATGACTTGTTAGGCCCGGCAAAAATATACTTGTGCTTCACCGTATCCTTATAGGCCGTCACAATCTTCTGTATACTGTCTTGGGCTATGCCGATGGGCAGTCCCGACCGCGCCACGCGGTTGACACGCTCCTGCAAGCAAGCCTGAAGCAATACCAGCTCCTTTATCTTGGTATTGTTTTCCGAACCTTCTATCTCATATCCTGTAGCAAAATTGCCCAAACCGGCATGCACTTTCACCGCTTCGGTAGAATCAACGGCAAAATTAATCACCTTGTTATCAATGCGCAAACGATAGTAATCGGGAGCATCCGGACGAGCAACGGAGAAGCTGAACCCTCCTTCTTCATCCAGTTTGATAGAATCAAGCGGAACGATGCGTTCCAGTCCGGTCTGTTCCAAATACAACATTTTGTCGGCCGCGTCGGTTATTTCACCTTCAACGGTAAAAGCAGGCTCGTTGTTGCAGGCGGTAATGCCTGCCAACAACAGAGCTGCGGCGATATAAGCATTTCTTTTCATTCTAAAAACCTGTTTTACTTCGGAGTGCAAAGATACGGCTTTTCATGGTTTCACAAAGCTTTTCGAAAAAGTTCTTGTACGAAAAAAAGAACTTTAACGCACGAAAGGCTTAAAAGCCTGCTTCCTGATGCTTTACGGTGCCGGAGAGGGGCAACCGCTTGCGGCGGCACGCGCAACCGCCTGCATCGGGCTGAGCATGTATATCCGGAGGGAAAGGCATAAAATAGCATAAAAACGGGCGAAGTGTAAAAGTTTTGCCTCATCTTCACCCGATTACTGCAAGATTATTCGTATCTTTGCGCGATTTATAGTCGAAAATTATATTAAAACATTATTTAT
Source organism: Bacteroides sp. An269 (assembly GCF_002159755.1). Lineage (NCBI taxonomy): Bacteria > Pseudomonadati > Bacteroidota > Bacteroidia > Bacteroidales > Bacteroidaceae > Bacteroides > Bacteroides sp. An269. The sequence continues at coordinate 21,781 of NZ_NFJG01000049.1, read as the reverse complement.
GATCAATCCTATTGTTAAGACGATCGAGCTTCCTGATGGCAGAACCATCACGCTCGAAACGGGAAAGCTGGCAAAACAGGCAGATGGTGCTGTTACGCTGCGCATGGGTAACACCGTGTTGTTGGCTACTGTTTGTGCAGCAAAAGATGCAGTTCCCGGTACAGATTTCATGCCGCTTCAGGTAGAGTACAAAGAAAAATATTCTGCGTTCGGACGTTTTCCTGGCGGTTTCACTAAACGCGAAGGCAAGGCATCAGACTATGAAATCCTTACCTGCCGCCTTGTAGACCGCGCCTTGCGTCCGTTGTTCCCCGACAACTTCCATGCCGAAGTTTACGTGAACATCATTCTGTTCTCTGCCGACGGCGTCGATATGCCTGATGCATTGGCTGGACTTGCCGCATCGGCTGCGCTTGCCGTATCGGATATCCCGTTCGGCGGACCAATCTCGGAAGTACGTGTAGCACGTATCAACGGCAAGTTCGTTATCGACCCGACTTTCGAGCAACTGGAGCAGGCAGATATGGACCTGATGGTAGCCGCTACGTACGAGAACATCATGATGGTGGAAGGTGAAATGAACGAAGTAAGCGAACAAGACTTGCTGGAAGCCCTGAAAGCCGCACACGAAGCCATCAAAGTACATTGCAAGGCACAGATGGAACTGATGGAAGAAGTCGGTTCTACCGTAAAACGCGAATATTGCCACGAAGAAAACGACGAAGACCTGCGCAAGGCGGTTCACGAAGCTTGTTACGCCAAGGCATACGCCATCGCCGAATCGGGCAACAAAAACAAACATGAACGCGAGGCAGCCTTTACAGCAATCTGCGATGAATTCAAGGCCCAGTTCAGCGAAGAGGAACTGGAAGAAAAGGGTCCGATGATTGACCGCTATTATCACGATGTGGAAAAAGAAGCGATGCGCCGTTGCATCCTCGATGAAGGCAAACGTCTGGACGGACGTAAGACGACCGACATCCGCCCCATCTGGTGCGAAGTAAGCCCACTTCCCTACCCACATGGCTCATCTATCTTTACACGCGGAGAAACCCAGTCACTCAGTACTGTCACATTGGGTACAAAAGCTGACGAGAAAATCGTCGATGATGTACTCGACCAGCACAAAGAACGCTTCCTGCTACACTATAACTTCCCGCCTTTCTCTACAGGCGAAGCCAAAGCACAACGCGGTGTAGGCCGTCGTGAAATCGGACACGGACACTTGGCATGGCGTGCACTGAAAGGGCAGATTCCTGCCGACTATCCTTATTGTGTCCGCGTAGTTTCCGACATCCTCGAATCAAACGGTTCTTCTTCTATGGCTACAGTATGTGCCGGAACACTTGCCCTGATGGATGCAGGTGTACCTATCAAGAATCCGGTATCAGGTATTGCAATGGGATTGATCAAGAACGCCGGAGAAGACAAATACGCCATCCTGTCAGACATCTTAGGAGATGAAGACCATCTGGGTGACATGGACTTCAAGGTAACCGGTACGAAAAACGGTATCACTGCTACCCAAATGGATATCAAGTGCGACGGACTGACCTACGACATTTTGGAAAAAGCATTGTTGCAAGCCAAAGAGGGCCGCGAATACATCTTAGGCAAACTGACCGAATGCATTGCCGAACCTCGTCCGGAACTGAAACCGAACGCACCGCGCATCGAAACCATGACGATTCCGAAAGAATTCATCGGAGCGGTAATCGGCCCGGGCGGAAAGATCATCCAAGGTATGCAGGAAGAGACAGGTGCCACTATCAGCATCGAAGAAACAGATGGCGTAGGACGCATCGAAATTGCCGGCTTGAACAAGAAATCCATCGATGATGCCGTACGCATGATTAAGAGCATCGTTGCCATCCCCGAAATAGGTGAGGTATACACAGGAAAGGTACGTTCCATCATGCCTTATGGAGCATTTGTCGAATTCCTTCCGGGAAAAGACGGTTTGCTGCACATCTCGGAAATCAGCTGGAAACGTTTGGAAACCATCGAAGAATCCGGACTGAAAGAAGGTGATGAAATTGAAGTAAAACTGCTGGATATCGACCCGAAAACCGGCAAGTTCAAATTGTCACACAAGGTATTGATGCCAAAACCAGAAGGAATGGCCGAAGAAAAGCCCAATCATCCGAAACGAGAGCACAAACCCCAGCCTCGTAAAGAAAAATAAGTGAATACATTTTTTTCATAATAATGATAATCTCCCTCTTTCTTGGGCTTTTCCCTTGAGAGAGGGAGATTTTTCATAAAAGCATCCAGATACCCAATTTCTTACCACGCGTTCAAATGTATCCGCTCTTCTGTATCGATGTTTTTTTGCTTGGGCAAGGCATCGGCAAACATCGCCATTTTGTCTTTATCGCCCGATTCGTCCACCTCTGCAACCAGCTTCTTGAATGCTGCCATGTTCTTTGCCAACGGAGCAATGACCTTGGCTATATTCTCCTGTCCACGCACCACGACAAACTCGAATTGCCGTAAATGGTCGTTGGCCGGTGCCTTGAACGCCGCACTAATAATTCGCTTTAAAGCCTCATCACTTACTTCACGGCCGGAAAAGTCGCGGATGATAGCCCCATCCGCTGTAAGATTATTAATCTTACACCAGACGAAGATAATAACACATACAGTTTAGTAATGCACGGCGAACGGAACGGGTACAGCATACAGGAACGATGACATCAGCTAAATGCACAAATCCATACCGCTCCATAATATATCTTAATTTCATCCGATAAATACAATCACTTACAAACATTATACAACAATGATGCAAAATCAAATGTTCCTAAGCGAATTGAGGGCTTTCCCGTTGTCATTCTATGCGACGTAACCATGTCCCCATATAGGCGGAACGGACAAGTAAAGACATTCCAAGATAAAATAAACCTCTGCCAGACAGACTCTCACGAGCAGCTTCGGCAGAGGTTTTACTGAAAAGCACAATTATTATTATTCAAACTCAATTGGCTGCATTTCCGTGCATATTAGGATTCGTAGTCAATTCTGTTGACGGAATAGGAAGATACAGATTCCGTTCATAATTAAACGTTGCCGTACCTGTCAAACTTGTCTGTTCCACTTGGGCTGCATTCTTATTAATCAAATTGTCCAACATCCTTTCACGATCCGGATCATTTGGGTTATTATACCAACGCATCAAATTAAAGAAACGCCAGCCTTCCCAGTACAACTCAACCGAATATTCATGTTTCAGTGCACGACGAACTGTGTTTATTTCCATACCTTCACAAATGACAGAACCATTATTACCTACAACCCTTCCTACAACAGGATGATTAGCAATCAATTCGTCAACTGTAGGCAATTTCCCTCCTTCCAAATAAGACATACCGGCATCAGCTTCGGTCGTATTAAGTGCAACCGTGTTATTATTCGCACGATTGCGAACCAGTTGGATATAATTTTTTGCTGTTGCTTCATCACCTGTTTCCAGACAACATTCAGCGTACATCAACAAGATATCCGCATAACGAATCAGTCGGTCATTGATACCACTTTGTTCTACAGAACGAACTTTGTCCAAACTATATTTACGGCATCCAAACCACTTACCACGCCAAGCATCAAAGGTTCCACCAGAGAACAGTTCTTCATAAGGAAGCCACTTTCCTGACTTGCCTAAAAATTTACATCCATCAGGAATATACATACCCAAATAAGCACGCGGGTCAATAATTTTGCCTTCAGAATCCCGTTCAAACTCATTATACAAGGCAAGAGATGGCATTCCGTTCCACCAGCGTCCACATTCGGTAGAGTTGGGGGCAGACAATTCAAGTTCGCGGATTGTATTTTGCCCTGTCACGACCCAGCTGTTAAGGTCGCCTGGAGCTGCAGGATTAAAACCTTGTGTTTCGGTACTTTGACAAAACTGCACTTCAAACATCGATTCCTTATTATTTTCATTATCCTCAGTGGCATTATCACGATAATTATCCATCAATCCATACGCACCAGAATTGATGATTTGTTCCAAAACAGCTTTTGCCGAAGTCCAATCGGCATCACCAGCCTTCGCCGTTCCGTCAAGGATAGGACGTCCCATATAACATTTTGCCAAGAATGCCAAGGCGGATCCTTTCGTAGCACGTCCTTCATCATTTGTCCCCTCATAATTCCAAGCTGTCAACAATTCAGAAGCATCCTGAAAATCCTTGACCATACGCTGATAAATCTGTCCTGATTCAGCTGGAGGCAATGAATAATCAGCACCACCAGTAGTTACATAATCACGGTCTGGGATTTGATCTCCAAAGAAATAAACCAAATAAAAACGGCTTAACCCACGAAGGAAAATAGCTTCGCCACGCAGACGGTCATACAAATTCTTATCCTCCGTATTATTCAAATCGAATGCACCATCTTGATTTGCAGCCAATTTCTCCAAAGCAAGATTAGCAGCATACTGCAATGTATACATATCTTGGAAAGTCGTTGAAAGGCTTCCCAAATCAGCATTCACCGTGTATTGGGACAATCGTGCAGTTTCCGGTTCACCGGCAGCCGCACCACTTGTAAAAGCATATTCATCGCTCCGTGCATTCAACATAAACGGCATCCATCGTGCCCAGCCTCCAGCACGCTGCAACATGTTATACGCACCATTGACAGCATATGTCAGATGTTCCTTCGTATTATAATAATTCAATTCGCTATCTGCCGAAGGATTAGTAAACTCCATTTCCGGTTCACAAGAACTTAAAGTAAACAAAACACTTCCCAGACACGCTCCTATATAAATTTTCAAACGTTTCATAATTTTGCTATTTAATTGTTATGTGTTAGAATGTCAACTGGATACCAGCAAAAAATTCACGAGTCGCCCAATATGTATCTCCTGAATAATAGTAAGCACCATCCACACCACGATTCAAAGTTGAACCTCCATTCGGAACTTGCGGATCAAACATAGAATAACCTGTAATGGTAAACGGATTCTTGACACCCATATAAAGCCGTAACGATTCGATATGAATCTTTGAAAGCAAATTCTTATCAAAGGTATATCCCAACGTAATGCGGTTGCAACGGAAATAAGAACCATTTTCAATAAAATAATCAGATGCTTTTGTATGATTTCCGTTAGGATCGTTCAATACAGCACGTGCCACATCTGTATTAGTATTGGCAGGTAACGTGATGGTTTCACCTCCAGCTGTGGTAAATGTAACGTCATGAGCTCGGAAACGATCACCCATATCAAGCATTTGATTCTTAGCTGCATAACCACCCATTAATTCTGTTTTCCAGTTATTATAAATTTGGTTACCGAAATCTCCTTGCCACAACATAGAAAAATCAAAACCTTTATATTCTGCCGTAATATTCAAACCAAATGAACAATCAGGCAATGAAGAACCTATAAAGGTCTTGTCATCATCCGAAATCACTCCGTCTCCATTCAAGTCCACATACTTTATATCACCGGCACTAGCTGACTCTTGCAGGCGTACGCCTTTGTCATTGACATAATTGGCGGCTTCTTCATCAGTTCTGAACAATCCATCTGTCTTATAGCCCCAAAATTGTGCTACAGGTCTCCCCGCTACGGTCATAGTCACATTTCCAGTAGATGAACTACCTCCTGCAAGAGATTGATTGCTTCCCAGGCTGGTCACCTTATTCCGATAAAGCGAAAAGTTAGGAGAAATGGTAAAACTGAAATCACCGATTTTCTCGCGATAAGTAGCCGCAAGCTCAATACCCCAGTTGGTCATGCTACCTACATTCATATATACCGTATTGATATTACCGGTAGAACGAGGAAGCTGGACAGCTAAAAGCATATCTGTAGTTTTACGATTATAATAATCGAATACAAAACTCAGTTTATTATGAAACATATCCAAATCAAAGCCAACTCCTGCATCACGTGTAGTTTCCCATGACAAGTCCGGATTTGCAAAATTCTCAATCAAAGGTGCAGGTGCATTGGATACACTTCCGTCAGGATTAATCTGCCCGGGACCAAACGTATAATAACGGTTATCGGTTTCCACTACCGACTGATAATCATAGCGTCCCACAGCATTGGCACTACCAATCCATCCTAATGTTGCACGGATTTTCAGATTATCCAGCCAATGCGAAGTGGCATCTTTCATCCATTTTTCTTCACTGACTCTCCAGCCTATTGAAAATGAGGGGAAATATCCCCAGCGGTTTCCTTCAGCAAACTTAGATGACTCATCTGCACGGAAGTTTGCAGTAATCATATATTTGCTGTTGTACGAATACATCACACGAGCAAGATAAGAAAAATAAGCCTCGTTATATTGTGAGCTGGTAATGATTTGACTGTCTGGATAACGACTTTCGATACCAAATCCACTATATTCATTACTACGTCCGGTAATAGCTGTAGAAAAACCTTCAAACTTTTCAGATACGATACCAACCACACCCGAAAGCGAATGGATATCATTAAATGTTTTGTCGAAAGTAAGCAAGTTTTCAATCACCTCATGGCCACTTCCTCCTTTTGTTGAAGTCTGTGAATTGTAATCTTGTCGGGCGTTTGCCGTACCCAAGTCATATTTGGGAACGATTGTAGCATCATTATTACGCGCATACGAATATGTATAAGTAAGTCTGTATTTCAGCCAGTCAAATATCTTGATTTCACCGAAAATACTACCCATTGTGCTTACCGAACGGTTACGCAAACGCTGATTGTGCAAATACCATGCTTGATTTGCCATATCGTTCCCATCACGTCCATTGTTTCCTGTATGGAAAAACGTCCCATCTTCGTTATAAACGGGCAAATTGGGCGAAGTAAGCAACATATTCATCAAAGAAGCACCTGTAAAACCATTTGTACGGCTATAATTAGCGAAAATACGCCCACCATAAGTAAGACGACCGATAGTTCCTTCTACATTAGCATAGATATTATCCACTTTCGCATCATTCTTATGCATCTGATCATCATTATCCGTATGCGTAGCACCAATACGGTAATTTGCATATTTACTGCCACCACTTACAGATACATCATATTTCTGATAATTTGTATTGCAGAAATATTCATTCCACCAGTCCGTATCAGCCATTGGAGTACTCGGGGTAGCTACACCGGTCGGTACAATCTGGTTCCAAGTACCGTCAGCGATACTGGCCGCCGAAGAAGAATTGTAATAAAGCTCATTCACATAAATACCATAATCATATGCATTCAACATTTCCACTTTCTTTGTAGGCGAACCAAAACCGGCATAGGCATTGAAACTGATGCGAGGTTTACCTTCTTTGCCTTTCTTGGTCGTAACCAAAATAACACCGTTCGCGCCACGCACACCATAAATCGCACATGATGCTGCATCTTTCAACACCTGAATAGACTCGATTTCATCATCATTGGGGATATTGCCTGAAGCATCGATAATGCCATCTACTACCCATAACGGATCGGTGCTACCTGTAATAGAAGCCGTACCACGAATACGAATCTTGCCACCCGACACGTTTACACCTGCCGTACTACCTTGTAACGCATCTGTAATGCCACCCGGTGACTTCAAAACTTCTTTCGGACTCAATGTCGCAATCGCCGAAGTCAAGTCTTCCTTCTTTTGGGTACCATAACCTACCACAATAACGTTATCCAGCATCTGGGCGTCTTCCTCCAATGTAACATTCAATGAAGTTTTTCCTGCAATTTTGATTTCTTGGGTCTTATAACCCACAAAAGAAATAGTAAGCACTGCATCCGAAGGAACTTCCAACGTAAAGCTACCCTCAAAATCGGTAATCGTTCCGTTCGACGTACCTTTCTGCAATACACTGGCACCAATGACCGTTTGCCCTGTAGGATCTTTCACAACACCTTTTACTGTTATCGTTTGTGCCAATGCCCATACAGGGAGAAGGCATAGCAGAAACAACAGTCCAAAGGTTTTTGAACAATTAGTGTTTCTCATGACTTAACATTTTTATGTTTAACATAGAGGCATAGAATACGGAACCGGCCTTCGTTGTGCCCAACGTACGGCCGAATTCCGCACTTGCTTTGAGGCAAATTTAAATGATTATGTTCACTTTGTTTTTCCCTTATGTTACATGTTTTACTATGCATGTTACATCTTTTGTGTTAAACGGCGTTAAATGTTACATATATTGTCATAAATCGAACATCTTATGCCGAACAACATGATTCCGAAAGAAAAAACACGAAACGACTTTGCTTTTTTTAGTTTATCTTTGCTTCCGTATCATTAAGTCAATCACCTAAACCGACACACATGAAAAATCGATTCATCACTCTTTTTTTGGCAAGTCTCATCGGGCTGCTTCCGGTGCTTGCGCAACAAATGCCACATTGGCAAAAACACGGTTCGGCTACTCAACTCATGGTAGACAACCGTCCGTACCTCATCTTGGGAGGAGAATTGGGAAACTCTTCGGCTTCTTCCCTGCAAGACATCGACCGTATTTTTCCTAAGCTGAAACGCACCGGGCTGAATACGGTACTGGTGCCTGCTTACTGGGACTTGATAGAGCCCGAAGAGGGGACATTCGATTTCTCTTTGGTAGACCACGCCATTACACAGGCACGGGCAAACGACTTGAGAATCGTCTTTCTCTGGTTCGGCGCATGGAAAAACTCTATGAGCTGCTATGCCCCGCTATGGTTCAAGCAAGACTACAAGAAGTACCCGCGCGTACGGACCCAGACGGGTAAGCCGCTGGAGATAGCCAGTCCTTTCTCGGACAATGTATTCCAGGCGGATAGCAAGGCTTTTAAAGCGTTCATGCGGCATCTTTCCGAAACCGACGGGGACAAACATACCGTCATCATGGTACAGGTAGAAAACGAAATCGGTATGCTGGAAAGCGCACGCGACTATTCGGAAGAAGCCAACCGCCTGTTCCAATCAGCCATCCCTGAAGAGTTGGCCGATTACCTGGTAAAGAACAAAAAGACGCTCCACCCGTGGCTGGCAGAAAAATGGCAAAAAGCGGGAGGAAAGACCGAAGGAAACTGGCAGAAGGTGTTCGGCACCGACCTGTATACCGATGAAATCTTTATGGCATGGCACTATGCCACGTATGTGGAACGTATGATTCAGTGCGGACGGGAAGCGTACAACTTGCCTATGTATGTCAATGCCGCCATGAATAGTCGCGGGCGCAAACCCGGTGAATATCCGTCGGCAGGACCGCTGGCTCATCTCATCGATATCTGGCATTGTGCCGCTCCGGGCATTGACCTGCTGGCTCCCGACCTCTACGACAAAGGGTTTACCGGCTGGACCGCACAATATAAGCTGCACAACAACCCGCTTTTTATACCTGAAATCCGTCTGGAGCCTAATGATGGTGTGCGTGCCTTTTATGTATTCGGCGAGCACGACGGCATCGGTTTCAGCCCGTTCTCCATAGAAGACGCGCCCGACCGTCCCAGTTACCAGTTGACCCAAAGCTACCTCAAGCTGAAAGAACTGATGCCTCTCATCACCCGTTACCAGGGGCAGGGAGCCATGAAAGGCTTACTTTTCGACCAAACCGAGAAAGAACGCACCCTTGCATGGGATAACACATTATTAATATGTAAGCACTTCTTTACCTTGCCGTGGGATTCACGTGCCACCGATGGAAGTGTATGGCCGGAAGGAGGAGGACTGGTCATCCGGATGGCTGAAGACGAATACCTGATAGCCGGAAGCGGCATCGTGGTCGAATTTAAAAGCAAAGAAGAAGCCGCTTTGAGCACGGCGCAAGCCAAGTTAGGCGAAGACGGATTCGTATTGGAAGGCGAGGGCCGTCAAGCGTCTGCCGCCCGGTGGAAGAATGAAAAACGCATCGGCATCGGCTCGGTAGACGAAGTCAGCGTAAACGAAGACGGGAGCCTGAACTTCATCCGGCGCTATAATGGCGATCAAGATCACCAAGGACGGCACGCACGCATCGGAGTGGACAACTTCCAAATCCTGCATGTGAAGCTATACGAATACCGGTAAAAAAAACACAGGGAATGATAAGGAATGACAACACAAGGCAGTTTCTTCAGAAGTATAATAGCACTAAAACTGCAGTTTCAGTGCATTAAAACTAAAGTTTCAGTATATTAAAACTGCCTGAAACTATTATTGGCTCCGGTTGGGCATCCGGTTGCATCGGTTTCCGTAGCCCCGAAACCAGGAAAGCCGGCCTGCAAGCATTACGCTACGCAGGCCGGCTTTCGGTTTTTCTAACCTCTAAAGGAATTTACTCCTCTACCGGTTGGAAATCTTCTTTTCCTACTCCACAAACCGGGCAAACCCAATCTTCGGGCAGGTCTTCGAATGCTGTGCCCGGAGCGATGCCGTTATCGGGATCACCTTTAGCGGGATCGTATTCCCAATCACATACGGTGCAAATGTACTTTTTCATACGTCCAATTGTTTTAAGTTAGCTATAATGTTCTTTTATATGATGGAACAAATATAGGGAAGATTTGTTTATCACCGTTCTTTTAATAACATATTTTTTAATTCTTCCATTCCTTCCGAAGCTCCCTTGCGGATAACATGCACCTTCCTGCCCGAAACAATGGTGACTTCTTTCGGGTCGATAAGGTACACCGGTACACGAGACGGTACATAATTGAGCAGTCCGGCCGCCGGATACACATTGAGCGAAGTGCCGATAATGACGAATATATCGGCTTGCTCGGCGTATCCGATGGCGGTTTCTATCATCGGCACCGCCTCGCCGAACCACACGATGAACGGACGGAGCTGGGAGCCGTCGGCGGCCAGGTCGCCCATCTTCACTTCCCATTCTTCGGGTTTCAACTCTTTGATGTATGCCGGATTGTTCGGGTCCCGGCTCGATGTAACCTTGGTCAGTTCCCCATGCAGATGAATGACATGGTGGCTTCCTGCCCGTTCGTGCAAGTTGTCGACGTTCTGTGTAATGACCGTCACGTCGAAGTCCTTTTCCAATTCGGCTATCAGCTCATGCCCGCGGTTGGGCTTCACGCGTTGTAGTTCCTTACGCCGCGCGTTATAGAAATCTATTACCAACTTCGGGTTCGCCCGATAGCCTTCGGGTGTAGCCACTTGTTCTACGGGATACTGCTCCCACAACCCTCCAGAGTCGCGGAAAGTACTGATTCCGCTCTCGGCACTCATGCCTGCTCCTGTCAATATAACCAACTTTTTCATACGCAAGTTCCTCCTTCATACGATTAACCATACAAAAATAAGAAAATTTAATCGCTTACAGAAGCTCTTATTCAAATAAAAAAGATACCTTTGCGCCGACTAAAGAAAAACAATATCTTTTAACTCAAAGACTTTATGGATAAATTCAGTTACGCCATTGGCTTAGGCATAGGCCAAAACCTGTGGAGTATGGGCGCCCGCAGCATCGACGTAAACGATTTTGCACAAGCAGTAAAAGACGTATTAGAAGGCAACAAGACTGCTATTACGCATAACGAAGCACGCGAAATCGTCAATAAGTTCTTTACCGAACTGGAAGAAAAAGCCAATGCGGAAAACATAGCCAAGGGAAAAACTTTCTTGGAAGAAAACAAGAAGAAACCGAACATCGTGACCCTTCCCAGCGGCCTGCAATACGAAGTAATCAAGGAAGGCAATGGCAAAAAGCCAAAAGCCACCGACCGCGTACGGTGCCACTATGAAGGCACTTTGATAGACGGAACATTGTTCGACAGTTCCATCAAGCGGGGCGAACCTGCCGTATTCGGCGTGAACCAAGTGATAAAAGGTTGGGTGGAAGCACTGCAACTGATGTCGGAAGGTGCAAAATGGAAACTCTACATCCCGTCCGACCTTGCTTACGGCGCACAAGGTGCGGGCGAGATGATTCCTCCGCACAGCACGCTCATCTTCGAAGTGGAGCTGATTGAAGTATTATAATTAACGGCACACAGGCGACAAAAGCAGACGTGCACAGTTTTAATTATTTATCTGTGTCCATCAGAAGAAGGAAATATACGTTACCTGTGTGTGTTACGACAGTGCTTAAACTGCTGAACAAGAATTATCAACAACAAATATAAAAAAATCAAGCAAATGAAAAAGACTCCTTTTTTAATGGCATTGGCTATCGCTGGAGGCATGGCATCGTGCGCACAAGGACCGAAAGCCAACATGAAAACCGAAGTGGACACCCTCTCATACATGATGGGTGTAAGCAACACACAAGGACTGCAAGACTATGCACTTGGCCGCATGGGGATTGATTCGGCCTATTATGATGATTTCATCCGCGGTATCGAACAAGGCATAAAGACAACGGAAGATAAAGAAAGAGCTTACCTGATGGGTATGCAAATCGGACAACAAGTCAGTGGTCAGATGTTCGATGCCATCAACGGCCAAATTTTTGAAGGTGACTCTGCACAAAGCCTGACGAAAGAAAACTTCCTTGCCGGATTCATCGCTGCAGTGAAAGAACAATCTCTCTTCTCTGCCGACTCTGCCAGCCTGTACGTACGTACTCGCGTAGATGCCATCAAAGAAAAGGCACTTGCCGAGAAATATGCCGACTACAAGAAACAGAACGAAGACTTCCTTGCCACCAACAAGACCAAGGAAGGTGTGAAAGTTACTCCGAGCGGCTTACAATATAAGGTTGTGAAAGAAGGTAACGGCAAAGTACCCGAAAAGACATCGAGAGTGAAAGTACACTACAAAGGCACGTTAATCGACGGTACAGAATTCGATTCGTCTTACAAACGCAAAGAACCGACCAGCTTCCGTGCAGACCAAGTCATCAAAGGATGGACCGAAGCGCTGACCATGATGCCGGTAGGTTCGAAGTGGATTCTCTACATCCCGCAAGAATTGGGCTATGGCTCACGCAACACGGGTAAAATCAAACCCTTCTCTACACTGATTTTTGAAGTAGAACTGGTTGACATTGAAGAGCCTGCTGCCAAGAAGAAATAAAGCTGCCCTCTGTTTTTCACCACAGATTACACAGATTTTTTCATTCATTATATAATCGGTGTAATCTGTGGTATTTTATTTCACTCAGTCTTCATCCCGATAAGCATGTGGTGTCTTTCCAGTCATCCGACGGAAAAACTTGCAGAAGAACGAAGCATTGGGAAAATTCAAGTCATCAGCTATTTGATATACCAGTTTGTCGGTATGGCGCAGTTGTAATTTGGCTTCCTGTACCACCGCAGCATTGACCCAGTCCATCACCGTCCGCCCGCTGACCTGCTTGATAAGCGTACTCAGATAACGTGGACTCAAATACAGTTCATCGGCGTAAAAAGTGATGTTCCGCTCATGTACGGCATATCTGTTAACAAGTTTCAAGAACCGGTTGAATATTTCTTCCTGCCGGGTATGCTCCTGACGCGCCACCGCAGCATCGCGATGATAAAATACTTCTATCTGACGAAACAAAGCAGAAATGAGGCTTCGGACAGTGTCACGCGGAAAAGGTTCGTCGTGCAACACTTCCCAAATCAGGTCCAAAAACACTTCCAGCCGCTTTCGTTCCTTCTCATCCAAATCGACAGCAAAAAAAAGTCCACCTTGCAGATAAGCATGCAACAAAGGCTCTTTTTGCCAACCTTCCATAAAGTCATCAGTAAAGGCCAGCATGGTCACATCCATATTCGCAGGCATTTCCTCAAACTCAAGCACAGCTCCTGGCGAAGACACAATCAGCTGCCCGCCTGAAACCGTCACTTCACGTAAATTAATACGAGCCCGGATATATCCCGACTGGATATAAACAATCCGTCCTTCTGTCAGGCGATAGGGTCTTCCCGGTATCAGAATTGACTCCGCAATCTCGTCCATCCCCTCTACCGAACGCACAAAACCCAGTTCGGGAGTGATGAAACGACTCGCATTACACCGTGTAAAAGGAAAATCGTGTATCTGTTGCAAAGCAAGCAAAAAAAAGTCTTTCTGTTCCATATCCTAAATTTTAAGATAAACCAATGTTCTCTACCTCCTGCAAAGATAATAATTCACAGCAAAAACAGGAGATAGCCAGTACAAAATCAAACAAATAGAACATTTGAAACAAGTAATGGAACTTCTGAATATGAACAGAACAATCTATATTTGCAAAAAGAACCTTAAAAAACGACATGCTTATGATACGAACCTGTTTATTGATGCTGGTGGGATGCTTCTGCCTTTCCTCTTTCGGACAGGTGACCCTGGACGAGTGCCGGGCTGCCGCGCAACAAAACTATCCGCTGGCAAGGCAATACGACCTGCTCCGCCTGTCAGAACAATACACACTTGACAATGCAACCCGCGGCAACCTGCCCCAAGTCAGCCTCAGTGGAAAAGTATCCTACCAAAGCGAAGCCACCACTTTCCCGTTCGACATCCCCGGCATCGGCATGAAGGGATTGCCCAAAGACCAATATCAAATACAGTTGGAAGTAACACAAAACATCTGGGACGGAGGCAACATCCGAGCCAGAAAGGAACAAGTCAAAACCGAAACTGAAGAAAGCAGGAGGCAATTGAACGTCACGATGTACGCCCTGAATGAACAGGTAAACCAAGTATTCTTCGGCATCCTGCTGATAGACGAACAACTGGAACAGAACCACCTGCTTGAAGAAGACCTGCAACGCAACCTGAAAAACATACGTGCTTATCGTGACAACGGCATAGCCAACGATGCCGATGTAGATGCCGTGCAGGTGGAAATCCTCAACACCCGTCAGCAACGGACACAGCTCACCGCCAACCGCACCGCCTACCTGCGCATGCTTTCGCTGCTCACCGGCAAGCCTTTGGACGAACAAACCCAGCTGATACGCCCTGTCTCCCCCGATGACAAGACTGCTTTCCGTATCGCCCGGCCGGAGCTGGACCTGTATAATGCACAAGTACAAAGCCTCGAAGTGGAACGTCACAACCTGCAAGCAGGCTATATGCCCCGCATCGGACTCTTCGCACAAGGCGCATACGGCAATCCTGGACTGGACTTTCTGAAAGACCAATTCCGGGCATATTACATCGTAGGAGCACGTCTCACGTGGAACTTCGGTAACTTGTATACCCTGAAAAACGACAAACGGAAGCTGGATACCCGCCGCTTGCAGATAGAAAGCAACCGCGACCTGTTCCTCTTCAATACCCGACTGCAACTGGCTGAACAAGACGGCATCCTGCTTGCACTCCAGAAACAGATGAAAGACGATGACGAAATCATCCGCTTGCGCAGCAACATCCGGCAATCTGCTGAAGCCAAAGTAGCCAACGGCACGCTAAGCGTGACTGAAATGTTACGCGAAGTAACTGCTGAAAGCCTTGCCCGACAAGCCAAAGCGTTACACGAAATCCAACTGCTGATGCACCAATACCAGCAACAGCACCTTACCAACAACCAACCGACCATAAACCCATAACCTCAAACGTATGAAAACTTATTCTTTATTTTTTGCCTCACTGACAAGCATACTGCTGGCATCCTGCCATCCGGACATCGACTTCGATGCGACAGGCACCTTTGAAGCCACTGAGATTATCGTGTCTGCCGAAAGCAACGGCAAACTGTTCCGTCTGGATGCAGAAGAAGGTGTCCGGCTGAAACAAGGAGAAGAAGTAGGGCTGACCGACACTGTCCAGCTCTATCTGAAAAAACTGCAACTTCAGGCAAATATGAAGTCGGTAGACAACCAGCGGCCCGACATCCGCAAACAGATAGCTGCCCTGCAAGAACAACTTGCCACAGCACAACGCGAACGGGCACGCGTAGAGAACCTGTTAAAAGCAAATGCAGCCAACCGCAAGCAACTGGACGACTGGGAATCGCAGATAGCCGTATTGGAAAGCCAACTCGAAGCCCAACGCTCTACCTTATATAATAGTACAGCCAGTTTGAACGAACAGAGTTCTTCAGTCGCCATCCAAATGGCGCAGATAGAAGACCAACTGCAGAAATGTCACATTGTGGCTCCTATCAACGGTACCGTCCTTGCCAAATATGCCGAACCAGGCGAACTGGCATCGGTAGGAAAGCCACTGTTCAAAATTGCCGATACCGAACACATCTTCCTGCGCGCTTACATCACATCTACACAACTTGCATCGGTCCGTATTGGAATGGAAGCAAAAGTATATGCCGATTTCGGCGACGACAACCTGAAAACTTATGCCGGTATCGTGAGCTGGATAGCCGACGAGGCAGAGTTCACCCCCAAAACTATCCTGACCGATGATGAACGTGCCAATCAGGTATATGCCGTAAAGATAGCTGTCCGCAATGACGGTATCATCAAACTGGGCATGTATGGCAAAGTAAAATTCCAAACCGATGAAAGTGATTGAAGTCAAAGGCATCAGCAAATACTACGGAAAGACAAAAGCCCTCCACGAAGTGTCTTTTGAGATAGGACAAGGTGAACTGTTCGGACTGATTGGTCCCGACGGTTCAGGGAAAAGCACGTTATTCCGCATTCTGACTACCCTTCTGAATGCGGATACAGGCACAGCATCGGTGATGGGTTACGATGTACGAAAAGAATATAAAGAGATACGGAAGCGTATAGGATATATGCCTGGACGTTTCTCCTTGTATCAAGACCTGACGGTAGAAGAAAACCTGAATTTCTTCGCCACCGTTTTCCAGACTACCGTAAAAGCCCATTACGGACAAATAAAAGACATTTACGAACAAATAGCCCCCTTCGCCAACCGACGGGCAGGAGCCCTTTCGGGAGGAATGAAACAAAAACTCGCTCTCTGCTGTGCATTGGTGCATTCACCGGAAATACTTTTCCTGGACGAACCGACAACAGGAGTCGACCCCGTATCACGTAAAGAATTCTGGCAGATACTGGCTAAGCTCCGTACGCAAGGGATGACCATCGTGGTCTCGACTCCCTTTATGGACGAAGCCAGACGTTGTAACCGGATTGCCTTTTTACAAGAAGGAAATGTACGGGGCATCGATACCCCAGCAGTCATTCTCGACCGTTTCCGCAACATCTTATGCCCGCCCGGCCTGCAACGCGATATAGATAATACCGAAACCGGAACCATCATCCGCGTCAACGGACTGGTAAAACAGTTCGGCAATTTTACGGCAGTCGACCACATCTCGTTCGAAGTGAAAAGCGGAGAGATATTCGGCTTCCTAGGAGCCAACGGAGCCGGCAAGACCACTGCCATGCGCATCCTTTGCGGACTGAGCCTGCCTACCGGAGGAAATGCTGAAGTTATGGGCTTCGACGTATACACGCAGAGCGAAGAAATCAAACGGCGCATCGGATATATGAGCCAGAAATTCTCACTCTACGAAGACTTGAACGTATGGGAAAACGTGCGTCTCTTTGCCGGAATCTACGGTGTACCCGACAAGGAAATACCGCCTCGCGCCGAAGAGATGCTTCACCGCATTGGACTGTATGAAAGTCGCCACACCTTGGTACGCGAGCTTCCCTTGGGTTGGAAACAACGACTGGCATTCTCTGTAGCTATTTTCCATCGCCCCCAGCTGGTATTCCTTGACGAACCTACCGGAGGCGTAGACCCTGCCACTCGCCGCCAGTTCTGGGAACTAATTTACCAGGCTGCACACCAAGGCATCACGGTATTCGTCACCACACACTATATGGACGAAGCAGAATATTGCGACCGCATCTCGATGATGGTAGACGGACGCATCCGAGCACTCGACACACCGGCAAAATTAAAAGAGATGTTCAATGCCAAGGATATGGATGAAGTGTTCCGACTCCTGGCACGCGAAGCGAAACGAAACGGGAACTGACAGCTCATCATAGAGGAACCGAAGCACACAGAGACTTTAATTTTTCCTCTATGGTAAAAAAAGAAACATACGACTATGAAACAATTTATCGCCTTTATCCGGAAAGAGTTCTGTCACATCCTGCGCGACCGGCGCACGATGCTGATACTGATAGGAATGCCCATCGTACAGATTATCCTTTTCGGCTTTGCTATCTCTACCGAAGTACGCAATGTAGAGACCGCCGTACTGATGCCTTCTAGCGATGCAGAAGTGCAACGTATAGTCGAGCGGCTGGATGCCAGCGAATACTTCCATGTAAAATACATCGTACATTCGTCCGATGAAATAGACCGGTTGTTTAAACGGAACCGGATAGAACTGGCAGTAGTTTTCCCTTCCGACCTGAATCGCTTGCGTATGGATGCAGAAGATATCCAGCTAATAGCCGATGCCACGGATCCCAACCTTGCCGTCACACGGAGCACGTATGCCAATGGAATCCTGCATACCGCCCTAAATGCCATCAAACGGACCGGAACAAAAGCAGATGCTTCCCCCAGCCTCATCGTATCGGGCAAGCTGCTCTATAATCCACAAATGAAAAGTGCCTACAACTTCGTACCAGGCGTAATGGGGCTTATCCTGATGCTGATATGTGCGATGATGACCTCCATTTCCATTGTACGCGAAAAAGAAACCGGAACGATGGAAGTCTTGCTTGTCTCTCCCGTCAATCCGTTGTTTGTCATCCTCTCGAAAGCAGTACCCTATTTCGTCTTGTCCCTTATCAACCTGACCACCATTCTGCTGCTCTCGGTATTTGTACTCCAGGTTCCCATTGCAGGCAATCTGTTCAGCCTGCTGAGTGTATCCCTGCTGTTCATCTTCGTCTCGCTGGCATTAGGATTGCTCGTGTCGTGCCTTGTCCGGACACAGGTAGCAGCCATGCTTGTATCAGGCATGGTGATGCTGATTCCCACCATCATCCTGTCGGGCATCATCTTTCCCATCGAAAGTATGCCGGGTATTCTGCAAGCCCTCTCCTGTCTCATTCCGGCACGCTGGTACGTCGACCTGGTACGAAAACTCATGATAGAAGGTGTACCCCTTGCCTACGTCTGGCACGAAGTAACCGTCCTGCTGGTAATGGCCATCGCCCTGATAGGCATCACTGCCCGCAAATTCAAGAACCGTTTAGAATGAAAGCCTATGACACTACGCTACCTGATAGAAAAAGAGTTCAAGCAACTGGCACGCAACAGTTTCCTGCCACGTCTCATTCTGCTTTTCCCATGCATGATGATGCTGATTATACCATGGGCTGCCACCCTGGAAATAGAAGACCTGCGCATTGTGATTATCGACAACGACCATAGCCCTTCTTCCGAACGTCTGGTACACCGAATCGAAGCATCGCCTTATTTTAAGCTGACCGGACTGCCCGACACGTATCGTGACGGACTGGAAGCCATCGAGAAAGACCGTGCCGACATGCTGTTGGAAATACCTCGTGGTTTTGAAAAAGAACAAGTGAACGGCAGACCTGCCTCAGCACTGGTTGCCGTCAATGCCGTCAACGGGACTAAAGGTGGATTGGGCAGTTCGTATTTAAGCCAGATTCTTGCACCTGCCGGAAACACTTCCATACGCTACCTGTTCAATCCACACCTTGAATACAAGAATTACATGGTTCCGGCACTGATGACCATGTTGCTCGTACTGCTCTGCGGATTTCTTCCGGCACTGAACGTTGTAGGCGAAAAAGAAGCCGGTACCATCGAGCAAATCAATGTCACTCCCGTAAGCCGATTCACTTTCATACTCAGTAAGTTATTACCCTATTGGCTTATCGGATTCATCGTTCTCAACCTTTGTATGCTGTTGGCATGGCTGGTATACGGACTTACTCCTTCGGGGAATATCTTTTGCATCTACATTGCCACCATCGTATTTACCTTCGTGGTGTCTGGTTTAGGACTGGTCATTTCCAATTATTCAGCCACCATGCAACAAGCCATGTTTGTCATGTGGTTCTGTATGCTGATATTCATTCTGATGAGCGGATTGTTTACCCCCATCAGCAGCATGCCCCAGTGGGCACAATGCATCACCTACGCCAATCCATTGCGTTATTTTATGGAAATCATGCGCATGGTGTACCTGAAAGGAAGCAGTCTCACCGATATTCTGCCGCAGCTGGGTACACTTGCCATTTTTGCCACTGTGCTTTATCTGTGGGCCATTGTAAGTTATAAAAAGCAACAATAACCCCGAAATCAGAAACACAGAGCGGAAACAAACGCAAAAGAATCCTGATAGAATATTAATATGAATGTCCTTTAGCCGACAAGGAGTCCTCATTTTATTGGAAGATTTAAGACAGGCTCTTAACCTGAACAAAATTAAACAAGCCCTAAGAAGCTGTTTTGAATTTCTCCAAAAAGTTTTTCTTGGCTTGATGTATCTGTTTTCGTGTGTGCTTTGGGCGATTTTTTGGTCCTTTTCGCTCCTGTTCTTCGTCAGATAGCCCGCTATCTTCCTCATCACAGAAGCGAAAATGCCTCAAAAACTCATCCAAATCATCGCACGATAAATTCAAAACAGCTTCTAAATTGAAAAAATTAACACTCTGCTGGCAACAAGCAATGGTTTTATTCGTATCTTTGAAAATGATGAACCTTTAAAAGCAAACAGATATGAACTCAAATCCAGTTTTTAGTTTGTACGTACCCACCAAGATATTGTTCGGGTGCGGTGAAATAAAGAAATTAGCTACCGAAACACTTCCCGGCAGAAAAGCCATGATAGTCATATCCGGCGGAACGTCCATGAAAAAATATGGATACCTGGATAAAGTATTGGGATACCTTACTGAAAACGATGTCAGTGCCATTGTATACGATAAGATTCTTCCTAATCCCATCAAGACACATGTTATGGAAGCCGCAGCCATCTGCCGCGAGCAGAAATGCGACTTTATCATCGGGTTGGGAGGAGGAAGCAGCATCGACTCTGCAAAAGCCATCGCCGTCATGGCATGCAATGATGGTGATTACTGGAACTACGTAAACGGAGGTACGGGCAAAGGGCGTCCGGTCACAAAAGCACTTCCCATTGTAGCCATACCGACCACAGCCGGAACCGGTACGGAAGCCGATCCATGGACAGTGATTACCAACGAAGAGAAACAGGAAAAAATCGGATTCGGATGCCCACTTACCTTTCCAGTACTCTCCATTGTCGACCCGACGCTGATGGTTACCATACCTCCCCATCTCACGGCATATCAGGGCTTCGATGCCTTCTTCCATGCAGCAGAAGGCTTCCTTGCCAATTGTGCTACTCCTATAAGCGACCTGTACGCACTGGAAGCTATCCGCCTGCTCTATAAATACCTGCCGGTAGCCGTCAATGACGGACGCGACATCAAAGCACGCGCCAAAGTAGCATGGGCCAGCACACTGGCCGGGCTGGTAGAAGCCACATCTTGTTGCATTTCCGAACATTCTATGGAACATGCCATGAGTGCCTATTATCCCGAACTGCCTCATGGAGCCGGACTGATTGCCATCAGTACAGCCTACTTCGAAACTTTCCGCAACGACTGCATGAAACGTTTTATGAAAATGGCAGATGTCATGACCCAACAAAAGAGCAACCGTCCGAGCGATTTCATTGATGCACTGGTACGCATGCAACGCGAATGTCACGTAGACAACATCAAATTGAGCGACTGGGGTATCAAAGAAGAAGACTTTCCCAAGATGGTACAAAATGCACGAGATACCATGGGCAGCCTCTTTACCCTCGATCCTCGTCCGCTGACCGACGATGAAGTACTGAATATCTATAAACAATCGTACAAATAAGTGGTTTAAGGAGTTAAGAGCCTGATAGGATATTGCTTCTTAACTCCTTCACTTTTTTAACTTCCCCCACCGTCAAGTTAGAAGTGCAACTCCGCCACCGCCTTCCTCCGTCCTTGGAGCGTAGCGGAAAGGGCGGAGGAAGGCGGTGGAAGCCCGGAATCAGGGTCATCCGG
>NZ_NFJG01000048.1:0-28313 GCF_002159755.1 Bacteroides sp. An269 | reverse complement strand
AACATATAGGTTCAACAAAATAATAGCGACTGAAACTATTAGGTTCATAGTGACAGTCGCTATTGTTGTATATAAAGGTTTAAAACTTGTAGTTTATCGAATGCTTACACTAAATGCGGATATTCATTAAAAAAAGTCATCTCAAAAAGACTTTGAGATGACTTTTTACTGTTTGCTTTTTGTTGTATTCAAGTCAAAAAGAATCTTCTTTACTTTTTCAGGTAAGAAGCCAATTCGGCGGGAGTCACGTTTTTCGCCACAATCACCCCTTTGCTGTCCACCAGATAATTGGTAAAACCCTGCTTGAGGTCAAATGCGCGAAATGCCTCCGAATCGGAACCGTTCGTTTCCACAAAGCAGCGGACATCCTCTAGTCCATCCTGCTCTACCGTTGCATGGAATACCGATGCATAGCGGTCGAAGGAAACAGAGAGCATTTCCACTTGGTCCGTCTCGCCGGCCAAATGCGCCAATGCGGCATTGTTTTGCCTGGACACCGCATCGTAACTTGCCCAGAAGCTCAACAACGTATACCCTTCACGGGCGGAGTGCAGGTCGAGCGGCTGCACGGTGTCGCAAAGAACCAACGCAGGAATCTTGTCACCTTCCCGCAACTTCTCTGCATGAACATTCTCATTGCTGAACGCAAGAGAAATCAAAGAACTGAATACTAATACAACAAAAAACCATTTTACATTTTTAGTCATGTAATTTGATTTTAGTTAATACTATCCGGGACTGTCGTTCTACAGTGATTTCTTCCCGGAACATCGTAGGATAGAAAGCGTAACATTTGTGCCACTACTTCCCATTTTCGTTTTGAAATCGCTGCAAAGATAGGCATTTTAGGCTTTCATTGTATCTAAAAATAAGAAAAATTATGTTTTTCAGCATAAAATCCATCTCTCTTATGCTTGGTATTATCGTTTCTTTTTCGCATATTTAGGGCATCCAATCGGGTTTTACAATCATTCATAAAAATAAGGATACGGATTATGAAACGTTTTCTTTTCCTATTAGGCTTACTCTTGAATGCCGTGTGGCTGCCGGCACAAGACACTTACCGTTATTTGGAACTGGTAAACGATACGGCCAAGAGACAAGAGATAAGACAATTTCTTACACGTACGCTTTCACCCCATACACAGGTTTGCTACCTGCATTACGCTGCATGGGGAGATTATTTCCGGATGTGGGGATTGCAGGAAAATGGGCATCGGAAGCAAGCCACACTTTATGCGATAAAGGGAAATGGCTTTTCTGCTCCCGATTCCACCTTTCGTAAGCACAAGGTTACGGTCTCCCTCTCTGTATGCCAAGCCGTGCAACGTCTTTTCAAGAAGGCTATCCGGCTGGCGGAAGATACAGATTTCAACACAATGGGACTGGATGGCTACACATGTTATTTTGCGATACCCGATTCTGCGGAAGCATTTCATCTGACACAAATATGGGCACCTTTAACAGACAGTTCCTTTTGCCGGAAGCTGGTCGATTGGAGTGATTCTGTATTCCAACGTATCATGCATCACGAAACAGACTGGGAACAGACAGAGCATACAGCCAACCGGTTATGGAAAGAAATACAGGATGACCCGCTCCCCGAAGACCGTTTTCCTGCCTGGCACGGTATCTGGGCAAGAGGCTTGCTGACTCCCCGCGAAACGTTGGGCGATACGGCTCGTTTTGCCGGATATCCCACGATAGAAGCCTATTGTTACGATAACATGATTTATCCGGAAGAAATGCTGAAGCAAGGCAAGGGAGGCTATGCATTCTGCCAGCTTGACTTGGACACCTTGGGAATTGCCACAAACATCCTGACGATACAAAGCAGCCATGAGTCTTTTGCGGAGGAGGTGACACGTCTGCTCAGACAAATGCCGCATGCTCTTCCGGCACTTGACAAACAAGGAAAGCCTGTCTCCTGCACATATGGCATTTATGTGCAGTTCCGCCCTTATCGTTACCAGCGCCGTCTGAAAGAAAAACAGGAATGGAAAGCCCGTGCCGACTCGATGTTTGTCGATTATGATTCGTCTGCCAGTTTTCCGGGAGGCATGTATAAGCTGCAACAATACTTCAAGCAGAACCTGATTGAAGTTTATGGACAGGGCAATGCTTCAGGGGTACGAGGTGT
Source organism: Bacteroides sp. An269 (assembly GCF_002159755.1). Lineage (NCBI taxonomy): Bacteria > Pseudomonadati > Bacteroidota > Bacteroidia > Bacteroidales > Bacteroidaceae > Bacteroides > Bacteroides sp. An269. Next base: position 26,173 of record NZ_NFJG01000048.1, on the reverse strand, counting down.
TTACCGTTTCAAGATTACGGATTATGGTTATCCGGAAGAGGTAAAGGTGCTTCATCCCGGACCTTTCCCCGACTTTGACGAACAGGTGTTGCGCTTCATCCGGAAAATGCCGCGCTGGACTCCTGCCGTAGACTGGCATGCCTCTCCTTATACGTTTAAAGATTGTATCTGTACACTTCCGGTTCAGCTTCCATCCCATCAGGTAAAGAAATGAACTTATACTCGTCAGCCAATGCACCTATGTGCACAAGCCAACGGACATAAGTGCACCTTAAAACGGCAAATGCCTACAAATTATCCACAAATTGATGCACTTGCCTAGTTTTCCAATCCGAAATCCGGTTCCGTATCAAAATAATCATGTATATTTGCAAAGAATAACAGTTTGAATAAATAAGCATGGACAGTACGAACACAGAACTCATCTTAATACGCATCAGCGGACTGGACCGTCCGGGACTGACGGCTTCCATTACCGAAATACTTTCGCGTTACGAAGTGGATATCATGGATATCGGACAGGCAGATATCCATAGTACGCTATCGCTGGGCATTCTTTTCAAATGCCGTGAAACAGATTCAGGCAACGTGATGAAGGACTTGCTGTTCAAAGCCTCCGAACTGGGCATTAACATCCGTTTTTATCCCATTTCGACGGAGGAATACGAGGAATGGGTCAACATGCAAGGCAAGAACCGCTACATCCTGACTTTGTTGGGGCGTAAGCTGACCGCCCAGCAGATAGCTGGAGCCACGGAAATCCTTGCCGCACAGGGGTTGAACATCGATGCCATTCGACGGTTGACGGGCCGTATTCCCTTAGATGAGCAAAAAGCGCGGGTACGTGCCTGTATTGAGTTTTCCGTACGAGGGACTCCCCATGACACCGAAGAACTGCAAAGCCAACTGATGAAGCTGAGCAACCAGCTGGAGATGGACTTCTCCTTCCAAAAGGATACGATGTACCGCCGGATGCGCCGCCTGATATGCTTCGATATGGACTCTACACTCATCAAAACCGAAGTGATAGACGAACTGGCGGAACGTGCAGGCGTAGGCGAACAGGTACGCGCCATTACCGAACGGGCGATGCGTGGCGAAATTGATTTCCGCGAAAGCTTTACAGAACGCGTGGCACTTCTCAAGGGATTGGATGAAAGTGTAATGAGGGATATTGCCGAACACCTGCCCATCACCGAAGGGGTAGAACGGCTGATGTACGTATTGAAGAAATACGGTTATAAAATTGCGATTCTTTCCGGAGGGTTCACTTATTTCGGCAACTACCTGAAAGAGAAATTCGGCATCGACTACGTATATGCCAATAACCTGGAAATCGTAGACGGAAAACTGACCGGACGCTATGTAGGCGACATAGTAGACGGAAAGCGAAAAGCGGAGTTGTTGCAGCTGATAGCACAGGTAGAAAACGTCGACATCGCACAGACTATCGCCGTGGGTGACGGAGCCAACGACCTGCCGATGCTGTCGATAGCAGGTCTGGGTATTGCCTTCCACGCCAAACCCAAAGTAAAAGCGAATGCACGTCAGTCCATCAATACCATCGGACTGGATGGTGTGCTGTATTTCCTAGGATTTAAAGACTCATACCTAGACGAACGTGCCAACAGTTGAATATAATAGAAACGATATATATGAAGTTTACTGAACTGAATTTGGAAGAGAGTGTCTTGGATGCACTCGATGCGATGAACTTTAAAGAATGTACTCCGGTGCAGGAACAGACCATCCCTGTCATTTTAGAAGGTAGAGACCTGATAGGCGTGGCGCAAACGGGTACAGGCAAAACCGCAGCTTATTTGTTGCCCGTCATCAACCAGCTGAGCAAGGGAGGATATCCTGCCGATGCCATCAATTGTGTGATTATGGCACCCACCCGTGAACTGGCACAGCAAATCGACCAGCAGATGGAAGGCTTTTCTTATTTTATGCCTGTCTCCAGTGTAGCCATTTATGGAGGTAATGATGGGGTACGGTTCGAACAGGAGAAGAAAGGATTGACACTGGGAGCCGATGTCGTGATTGCTACTCCGGGACGTCTCATCAGTCATTTGAGTCTGGGGTACGTCGATTTGTCGAAAGTCTCCTTTTTTATACTTGACGAAGCCGACCGGATGTTGGATATGGGTTTTTCGGATGACATTATGCAGATTGTGAAATACCTGCCCAAGGAAAGACAGACAATCATGTTCTCCGCCACAATGCCAGCCAAGATACAGCAACTGGCACAAAGCATCCTGCATGACCCTGCGGAAGTAAAACTTGCTGTATCAAAGCCTGCCGACAAAATCATTCAGGCGGCATACGTTTGCTACGAAGCGCAAAAGCTAGGCATCATCGAAAGCTTGTTCAAGCAACAGGAACCGGAACGGGTCATCATTTTCGCCTCTTCAAAACTGAAAGTGAAAGAGGTAGCCAAGGCATTGAAGCGACTCAAGTTGAATGTGGGCGAGATGCACTCCGACCTTGAACAAAGCCAACGCGACGAGATTATGCACGAGTTCCGCAACGGGCGCATCAATATGCTGGTAGCCACCGATATTGTGGCACGAGGCATTGACATCGATGATATCCGTTTGGTTATAAATTACGATGTGCCTCATGACAGCGAAGACTATGTGCACCGTATCGGACGTACGGCACGCGCCAACAATGACGGATGTGCCATTACGTTTGTCAGTGAAAATGAACAAACCCGCTTCAAACAGATAGAGGATTTCTTAGGGAAAGAGATTTATAAACTGCCTGTCCCAGCCGAATTGGGCGAAGCTCCCGTTTATGCCCCGCACACCAGCAGCCGGAACAAACCCGGAAACAAAAGAAAGGGAGGTTGGAAAAAACGCTCGTTCAACAACCGGCGGCCGCAAAAGAAAGGCGGAGGGAAATAATCCCCTGACGCGCTTCCTTAGCTCTTTAATTTATAAGTACCTTTTTCAGATAAAGAACTTACAGTTTAGAGCCTGTCGTTTAAATTTTGCTCAGGTTAATTTTGCGAATAAAATCGGGGAAACAGACCGGAAACAAACGCAAAAGAACCTGATAGAATATTAGAAGCTGTTTTGAATTTATCGTGCGATGATTTGGGATGAGTTTTTGAGGCATTTCCGCTTCTGTGATGAGGAAGATAGCGGGCTATCTGACGAAGAACAGGAGCGAAAAGGACCAAAAAATCGCCCAAAGCACACACGAAAACGGATACATCAAGCCAAGAAAAACTTTTTGGAGAAATTCAAAACAGCTTCTTACTTTATTGGAAAATTTAAACAGGCTCTTATTTTATCATTGGGATATGAGACATAAGATAGCATGTGTGAACGACGAAATAATAATTATTCCACATGCTATTTTCACATATTCTCTTCTGTAAACAAGAACAAGGAACTTGGTTGAAACAAGTGTTCTACCATGCCCCTTGTTTATCTTGCTACCCCATACAAGCAATTACTCAACAGTAACTGCCGTTCCGCTAGCCGTAACCATTAACATTGAACCATTCACGGTTTCATAATCCAAGTCAACTCCTATGACTGCATTCGCACCCATATTTTGAGCCTGTTCCTGCATTTCACGTAATGCAGTGTCTTTGGCCTCACGGAGCACCTTCTCATAAGAGCCGCTGCGTCCACCCACAATGTCACGAATACTGGCAAAAATGTCACGGAACACATTGGCACCAATAATGGTTTCGCCCGAGACGATTCCAAAATATCGGGTAACACGTTTACCCTCAACAATGTTTGTAGTTGTCAATAACATAAATTTCAAATTTTATTTGATAATCAGAAGTGGCGTGTTCGAATGGAATAGCATCTTGCGCGCTATGCTCGGATTGAACAGGCGGGCAAAGATGTTCCGCTTGTAATTGGACGTACAAATAACATCAATCCGATTTTCCTGCACAAATCGGTCTAAATTATCCAGCAGATATTCTTCATCAACACTCAGATAGTTAAACTCAATGTCCGGATATTGTTTCTTGAAATATTCCTTAATTCCGGCAAGGGTAATTTCATTCCATTTCCGCTTCTCCTCGTGCGAATTAATGTGTATGAAAGTTACCTCAAACTGGTTATCCTTGAACGTTGTAATCAGCGAATCAAAAGCTATCAGGTCACGCTGGTCAAAACTCGTAAACAAAGCCACCTTGTGAATGTCTTCTATCGGTTTCGATGGAGCACGTTCTGGAATGGCATATACAAACGTCGGGCTGCGTTCAATAACTTCCGCCGTTACGCTGCCTATCAATTCCAGGTCTTTCTGGTGCTCGCCCCGCGTTCCCATCACGATGATAAGCGGCCTTTCGTGACGCGCATAGCTTAATATCTCCTCCTCCGGGATTCCTTCACGCAAGATACAAGTATATTTCACCCTCGGGCAAGTACCCTCTTCCATCTTCTTGTCAATGTCCTGAGTCAGTTTATTAATCTTTTGGTGAACATCTTCCAGCATACTCTTTATCGAAGGAATGTTTTCGACAGCAGGCACATCGAAATGGTCAGTAGCATACTGTAAACTAGGCATATAAATAGGCGTAAAATGTACGTGAAGCAACACGACTTCCGCCTGCATCCGTTCAGCCAGATGGAAACCGAACTCACAGGCTTTCAACGAATAGTCTGAAAAGTCTACCGGAATCAGCACTTGCGGTGAACCTACAGGTTTAGGTGATTCCTCATGCAAGATTTCAGACGAAAGCCACGAAGAACTTTCAATGACCTTCAATGCCTTGGGCAAATCACTCTCTTTGATGCGTACCCTCACGCCGGCAGATATGACCGGCTGAATCAGATTGACATTGTGAATGTATGACTCTATGCCTTCGTTTTCCAATACGGACTGAAGGATTTGAGCTTTCGAGTACGTCAGAATAGCTAATGTAACAAGTTTATCTTCCATAACTCAAAATTTAATAGTTTATAAAAAACTCACCACAGATGCACTAAGAAATTCCGTTTCCATCCGTGCAATCTGTGGTGAACACTCTTTTCAGGCATCCTGTTGCTCTCTCAAAATAGCAAGAGCCTTGTCAAGTACAGTCGTGTCATCCAACATTACCAGCCCTCCATCCGGCCCCGGCTCCAAATGGATGCCCACGCTTTTACCGTCTTTAAAATTATGTCCTCCAAAGAAATTACGCACCGTTTCCACACTTAGGTTCAGCTCATCGGCTATACGGTGCATACTCCCGCTTGGCAGTGAATCCTTGATTTTACGAAGTTCATTAAAAGTTATCGTTCTGTTCATAGTAGTCAAAATTTTAAAGTTAGACAAATCATTTAGTTAATTCACGATATAAATGTAATAAAATTATATGAAACAGCAAATATTTTTCTCCATTTTTTCTCCCGGAAAGAAAATTTATACTTCCTGCAGCATTAATTTATGCATTTTTGTCGCTTGTCACATTTGTCAAGCCGGATTTGTGCCCGTACACTTTATATCCATCAGCTTTTTTTCCAAGCCAAACCAGAACATCAGTTTAGTCCGATAATCCAAGCCACATGGCTGCCTTGCTTGTAAGATTATTAATCTTCACGCCGAAAGATTATTAATCTTACAGCCTGAAGATTAATAATCTTACAAACGATGCAGCTATATTGCGGAGAAAACAAAGCTTGCTTGTCATGCCGGATGTGTAATCCGGCGTAATTGAAGAAGCGGATTTATAATCCAGCGTGACACTGGCAACAGGGCTGGCAACAGGAGTGATACCGACAGTGTATATTTCATTAAAATGCACAATTCACACCGTTCAAAGTATATCAAAAATGGAGACCCTTAGACAGCACCATACCGCCCACTACGATGTACAGACAAGTAATAAGCAGTGCTGTATAGAACATACGGATGTCATCCACTTCAAAACCGGTGGCTGTATATTGCCCCGAAATATACTTGGGACATTCGAAATACTTGCAAGCAACAAAACGATAAGCCGCATAAACAATGACGGCAATCACGCTTCCAGCCAAGGCACCGCACAGCACATCGCCCGGATAATGCACGCCCAGATAAATGCGTGAATAGGAAGGAACCGCAGCCCACAGAAACATCACACACGTAAGCCAACGATTGCGAATCAATAATGAAATGAACGTAGCGAAAGCAAATGTGTTGGCTGCATGGCTGGAAATAAAGCCGTATTGTCCTCCCCGATAACCATTCACCACATCCACCAAGTACATCAGATTGGGATCCTGAGCTGGACGGAAACGATGAAAATAAGGTTTGCACAGACCGGAAGCAAACTGGTCGGCACATGTGATAACCACAGCCACCATCACAACGATAAACAGAGCATGAAGCAACTTGGTGTTTTTAAAGATGATATAAATCAACACAATAGCTGCCAGCAGCCAGGTTTTCGTGTCGGATACCACCCACATCACCCCGTCCCAAAACAACGAACCGCTTCCGTTCAGTGCCAAAAGCAGCTGTTGGTCGACTTCAATAAGTTGCTGTATGTCCATAATCAATCACTTTATGCATAAATCACAGGGACACGCCTATGCCGTGCTCTCCATCAATGCTATCCCGCAAATCCGAAAAAGACAGTGTTCCCTGTGCCCGGTTTCAGATTCAATTTTCATATCACTTCGATAGAAGTTGTGGGAAGCCAGCCTTCCTTACCATCTTCCAGCCGGATTTCCTTCCACCCTTTCATCGAATTGTCTTCAATATATACTTTCGTACCTTCGTGCAGCACGAACAAATCGGTACCACTTTCGTTAGGCGTACTTTTTACGGTTATCGTTGGTTCCATCACAATGGCACTCTTGCGGTCTATTACCTTGTTTTTTTGCCCACCAGCAAAAATATTAGCGCACACACATACGACAAGGAACAGCACGGCAGCAATGAAGCCTACTTTCTTCAATATCAAACGATTGCCAAAAATGTACAGTGCCAACCCAGCCAACAAAAGCAAGAAAGCAACAATACCTGTTGTACCCCATTCTTTTTCGCTCATCAAATTGGTGATGTTTTTCATCCACGTCACGATGAACACTTCACTGGTAGGAGTTATCTGGTCAACAGTCTTACTACGCGCCAAATCAAGATTGAAACGGATGTCGGCATCTCCTGGATTCAGCAACAATGCCCGTTCATAGTTCAGCACCGCTTTGGCTATGTTTTTCGTCTTGTAATAACTGTTGCCCAAGTTGTAATACAGAGCTGCCGACTCACCTTCATCAGCCAATACCGACTCGTATATCTTGATGGCATCTTCAAACTTGTTTTCCTGATAAGCCTTGTCGCCTTCCACTTTCGTGGCGGCAACAGCCAATTGCATTGCGCCTATCAAAAAAACGAACAATATAGACAGTTTTTTCATATCCGGTTTCTCCTTAATTAATTTAATGTTTGATACTGTTCTCCATCTTACCGATGGCATCCACCGAAGTGGCATACACTTTGTCCATTGCCTCGTTCTCATCACCGGGTGCATAGCGGGCGAACTCGCATTCATTCAAGGCATTGATGAATGTCTTTGTCACGTCTTCGGCCACTCCGTGCTTGGTCAGTTCTGCTTCAATGTTATCTTTTGAGAGTTGCGAGACCGGAATACTCAACTTATCGCTGATATATCCCCACAAAGCTTTCAACACTTCATCGTAAAACTCATTTTTCTTATTCTCTGCCAACAACTTTCCTGCCAACTTCATGCGCTTAGTGGCTACTTTGTTAGCTTTCTTGGTCTTCACCTTTGCTACATTGGCGTTCTCGGCCGCCTGCTTGCGGAAGAAAACGACCAGTGCTACAAACACAATAAACGGAATAAGATAACCCAGCCAATATCCCATAGTACCGAAAAAGACTTCGCCTTTCGGGGTAAGTGTCGTATCGCCCAGCTTGATGAAACGTACATCCTGTCCCAATACCTTTACGTTTTCCTTATTAGTAAAGTCAGCTATCACCTGGTCGGCATTACCTTTACCTTTTTCCACCTTCAAATCGTATGCCTCAGTTTTCAAGGTCTTATACGACTGACTCTTTAAGTCAAAATAAACAAATTCCACCGGAGGAATAGTAAAATTGCCGGCATGACGCGGAATAGCAAGATACTCAATAGTTTGCGTACCAGACAATCCTGCACGCGAGACATCGAAATTGTTGGTCACTTTCGGATCATATACTTCAAAATCTTCGGGGAATTTCACTTCCGGACTGGTGATAAGCTTCATATTGCCTGCTCCCTTTATGGTAAGCTTGATGGTCACAGCATCATTGGTCTTCACTTCTTTCGCGTTGATAGAAGATGTCATTGTAAACTCTCCTACTCCTCCTGAAAAGTTCGCTGGCTTAACAGGAAGAGGTTTAACGTTGATGACCACTTTCGGAGCCACAATTTTTTTCTTCACTTCAATATATCCTCCTCCATTGAAGAACGCATCAAAGGGATCATCCGAAATGGTCTGCTGAGCCACGACTCCATCAAAAGTGACAGCAGGAATCTCCAGCTTGCCTGTCTGTTGCGGGAATAAGACATATTGACGCCAAATGATTGTGTTGTAATTACGCCCATTATAGTGCTCCATCGAATATTGCTTCTGCTGGGGCAGTTGGATTTCCTGCATCTGGAAACCCTTCATATCCGGCATGTCCTCCATCAGCTGGCGCAAATTTACCGACGTATAGACTTTATAAGTCAACAAGATAGCTTCTTGCTCATAGACAGTAGTCTTTGATGCAGTAGCTGTAATGAACAAGTCTTTATCGGTAATTCTGCTTCCGGCTATCTGTCCGCGCGACGATGACGAACCGCCTCCTCCCTGATTAGCCTGCGAATTGCCAGCCGTCTGGTCGGGCGGGAGCACCTTGATGGTGAGCGCATTCGAAAACACTTTTTCCCCGTCCACCTCAATGCTGGCAGCCGGAATGGTATATGTACCTTCCTTGCCTGCCATCAAGATGTAAGTGTATGTGATGGAACTGCTCGAAGACACCTTTCCGTTAATGATTTGCGTACTGGACTGTTGCGAACGAGTAGGTCCCATCAACACATCAAATCCTTTGATGGATGGAGCCAGAAAATCTTTCACTTTTTGTGTATTTACTGTAAATGTCAGTCGGAACTGGTCGCCACTTACCACAACTTCTGGTGCGTTGGCAGTAAGCGTTGCTCCATTCTTTGCCTGCATCGGCAAAGCCGCAATGACTAACAGTAGTAAGAAGATAAGTTTTCTCATTGTGTATTATTGTTTTATTTACAGTTGGCTAAATTTTCCGGTTTCTTACCAGTCTTTTTCCAGCTTTCGCCCTTCCACGCGGACACCTTTTTTCACTTTGTCCTGCACGTTCTTTTCATCCTGCATTGCAGCTCTCAGCAACTGTTCGGCATTTTCCTTCGACATTTGGTTCTGCTGCTGTTGCTGATTCTGCTGTTGCTGATCTTTCTTTTGTTGGTCTTGCTGGTCTTTATTCTGTTGTTTTTCGTCTTGCTTCTGGTCTTGCTTCTGTTGCTGTTGTTGATCCTGTTGCTGATTTTGCTGCTGGTCTTTCAATTGTTTTTGTGCCAAAGCAAGGTTGTAACGCGTTTCATTGTCTTTCGGATTGTTTCGCAAGGCTTCCTTATAAGCTTCAATGCACTGTGGCAACTGTTTCGATGATTGCAGAATGACACCCATATTATGGTAAATCTGTGCCAGCTTCATTTTATCTTTCTCCACATGCCGTGCAGCCTCGTATTGCTCCATTGCCTCCTTGGCCTTTTGTTGCATCAGCAACGAATTTGCCAGATTATACATTGCATCGGTCGACTTTGGCTCCAGTTCCAAAGCCTTACGGTAATCCACTTCTGCCTTCACATAAGTGCTATCTTTGTAAAGCTTGTTGCCACTCCGCAAATAATCGCGTTCGCTTTTCTGACAATAAGCAGCGACCGATACGAGCATGAATCCAAGCAGTAAAATATATCCTTTTCGTCCCATAATCAATCCTGTTTAAATAGTTTCACGTTCTTGAAGAGCGGATTTCTCCGTTCCAGTATCATCAAGTCGACAGCTAGCAAAAGCAAAGCCATCCATGCCAAGACCTGGAATTGTTCGTCAAACTCGGTAAATACTTGTGTCTCCACATCTGCCTTTGCCAATTTGTTGATTTCGGCATTCAAAGCACGTTCGGCATTATTAGTATTATCCACACGTACATACATCCCGTTTCCCGCTTTAGCAATCTCCTGACACATCTGCTCATTTAAACGAGTGATAATGACATTGCCATCTTTATCACGACGATATTCATTATTGCTGCCTGCCGGAATAGGAGCACCATCGGGTGACCCCACTCCCAATACAAACACACGTACTCCTTGCTTGGCTGCCTGTTGTGCAGCTTCCACCGCTCCTCCTTCGTGGTTTTCACCATCAGTAATAAGCACGATGGCACGTCCCACACCCGTATTTGGTGTAAAACTCTTCATTGCCAAGTCAATAGCACCACGAATATCAGTTCCTTGAGTAGAAATAAGCGACGGACTGATGGTTTCCAAAAACATCTTGGCCGATATATAATCACTGGTAATAGGCAACTGGGTAAAGGCCTCACCTGCAAAGACAATCATAGCCACTTTGTCATTGTTGAATGTCTCGACTAAACGTGAAATAAGTTTTTTTGATTTTTCCAGCCTACTGGGTGTCACATCTTCTGCCAGCATTGAATTCGAAATGTCCAGTGCCACGACAGTTTCCACTCCTTGCCGTTTCACAGTTTCCATTTTAGATCCGAATTGCGGACGTGCCAGCATGAATATGACCATTGCCAATGCTGCGAACACCAGCCAAAACTTAACATCGGGACGATACTTCGATACGTCAGGCATCAGATGCGCCAATAATTCCGGATCACCGTACTGACGGATTTTCTTACGCCTGCGCCAGTTGGAATACAAGTACAGTCCAATCAGTACCGGCAATACAAATAGCAAATATAAATATATGGGTTCTCCAAATCGAAACATAGCTTTTCTTTTTTAAGGTATTTTCTTTAATACAGTATTACGCAAGACAAGCTCAAGCAAAATGCACAAGAATGCCACCAAGGCAAAAGGCAGATAAGCCTCCTCACGCTTGCTGAATTCTTTCACGTTCAGTTTGGTCTTTTCCAACTTGTCAATCTCGCGGTAGACTTCTTCCAACTTAGAGTTGCTTGTGGCACGGAAGTAGTTTCCGTTCGTAGTACCAGCTATCTGGATCAGAGTCTGCTCATCTATTTCCACGGGCACGTTCACATATTGGATACCCGCATAAGTAGGCATCGGATAAGGTGCCGTTCCATTTGTTCCCACCCCGATGGTGTACACCCGAATACCGAACTGCTTGGCTATTTCGGCCGCCGTCAGTGGTGAAATATCTCCTCGGTTATTGCTGCCATCAGTCAACAGAATAATCACTTTCGACTTTGCCTTACTGTCCTTCAGGCGACTGATAGAATTCGCAAGCCCCATACCGATAGCTGTTCCGTCCTCAATCAACCCACGTTGTGCAATGTCACCCTTAATGCTGTTGAAAAGATTCAGCAACACAGCATGGTCGATGGTAAGCGGACATTGCGTAAATGCTTCTCCGGCAAAAATAGTCAGCCCAATATTATCGTTGGGACGCCCGTTGATAAATTCGGCAGCTACTTTCTTTGCTGCTTCCAGACGATTGGGTTTCAGGTCTTCGGCAAGCATACTGGTTGAAACGTCAACCGACAGCATGATGTCTATACCTTCTATCTCCGTGTTTTGCCAGTTATCGGTAGTTTGCGGACGCGCCAGCACCAGCACAATCATCACAAAAGCCGCAATGCGCAACAAGAAAGGCGCATGAAGCAAATACAATTTCCAGCTTCGTGGTGCATTCATGTACATGCGGGTCGTGGAGACCTGCATAGTAGGCTCTGTTTTTTTTCTTCGCATAAAATACCACACAATGTAAGGTATCAGCAGGAGCAACAAAAACAGGTATTCAATATTTGCAAAAATCATAGTCTCTACAGTTTAATTAATTAGAAGAACAAATCGATGATATGCCGGACCACCAAGTATATACATACCACAGCACCGATACTTACAACGGCAATGCTACATATCAAGGCGATACGTCCTCGTTTCGAACGTTTTTCTTCTACACGGATTTCGGTCGGTTCTTTCTTTGCATTCGGATCTTCTTCCACCTTGGTCTGGTTTATGAAATCGATGGCATTCACCAAATTCATATCGTTTTCATTCATCAGCGGCGCATGTTTGGCAAACTTCACCAAATCGGCCGTTTCGAATAAGAGTTTCAGGTCGTCAATGGAACGTTGATCTTTTTCTTCCAACAACCGGTCAATAATTTCAGCCGAAGTCATTTCCATCGCATTAAATCCGAAACGCTCCTTGATATATGTACGGATGGCCTCGGTCAACTCCGTATAATACAGCTTCGGGTCATCGCGTTGCACTTGCTTGTCCGCCTTTATCTCTTCTATCTTTTTCATTGCTACCTGATGAGGAGGCAATTTAGGCTCTATCTTGATAATCTTGATAATCGGCTTGTTGTCACGATAGCGTATGACGAGAAATACAGCCAAAGCACCCAATATCAGCATCAGGATACCCGAATAGACCAATGGAGCTACATCGTCCCATGTGATGGGTACTTCACGAATAGCTTTCGGACCGAAGAACTGGTCAGGATGTAACGTGTCTACCGGAATGGAATACACTTTCAATGCCAAAGCTTTCGAAAAATAAGGTGTGCCGTTCACCTTCACTTCGAAGGGAGGTAAATAATACAATGCCGAATCAAACGAAGTAACCGTATATTCCTGCGAAATCAGCCATCGTTTGTTTTCATTCAGCAATTGAGTGTCTGGTTTGGCTACATCCAACACTTCCACACCTCTTACCAACGTATCACGCAGCAAGGGAAGCTGCAACTTCTGATTGGCATCCATACTGACCTGAAGTTTGATTTTCGCCTGCTCACCGATAAGCAGCTGCAACGAGTCGATGGTAGCATCCACCGTCACTTGTGCCTTTACTTCCGGAAAAGCAAAAAACAACAACGCCAGCACGCATCCCAACATTTTCAGCAGCTTCTTGCTACATATATATAATAATGTGTGTTTCATAATCTGTCACTCTCAATTTCGTTTCGCAAATAAAGTAAGCAACGCCTTTACATAATCTTGGTCGGTTCGCACCGAAACCGAATCCACATTACTGTGTGTAAAAATACCGGACAGCTTCTGCTGACGCTCCAACCACCAAGCATGATGAGCATTACGCAAAGCCTTGGACGAAGTGTCTATCCATTGTTCATGACCCGTCTCGGCATCATGTACTTTCATCAATCCCACATTGGGCAATTCTTCCATACGACGGTCATACACTTGCACAGCCACAACATCGTGCTTGCGATTAGCTATGGTCAGCGCATTCTGATAATCGTGCTCATCAATGAAATCGCTCAACATAAAAGCTGTACACCGTTTTTTCAACACGTTAGTCAAGTATTCTATCACACACTGAATATTGGTACGCGTGCTGGTAGGCTGAAAATCCAATAATTCGCGAATGATGTACAAAATGTGCTTACGTCCCTTTTTGGGTGGAATAAACTTTTCGATACGGTCAGAAAAAAAGATAACACCGATTTTATCATTGTTCTGGATGGCAGAGAAAGCCAATGTGGCAGCTATCTCGGTCACCATATCTTTTTTCAACTGATGCACCGTACCAAAATCCAAGCTGTTCGACACATCGACCAACAGCATTACAGTCAGTTCCCGCTCTTCCTCAAACACCTTGACAAAAGGTTTGTCGAAACGAGCGGTCACATTCCAGTCTATGTCGCGCACATCATCTCCGTATTGGTACTCGCGAACTTCAGAAAAAGCCATTCCCCTCCCCTTAAAGGCCGAGTGATATTGTCCTGCAAAGATATTGCTAGACAATCCGCGGGTTTTAATTTCAATCTGACGTACCCGTTTTAACAACTCACTTGTTTCCATCTGTTTCATTTACAATTAACAACCTACAATTTACAATGAACAACTTACCTAATGGAGAAATTACATCCGCTCATTTGTTAATTGCTCCTTGTTAAACCGGTAAAAGGCACGTATGCTTGCACCTGTTTGCGTGTAAGCATACGTCAATTTATAGTGCATAGCAATCAGGGTACTTCTACCTTATTCAGGATCTTGCTGACTATTTCATCCGAAGTGACATTTGTCGCTTCCGCCTCATAAGTCAACCCGATACGGTGCCGCAACACATCGTGTGCAATGGCACGTACATCTTCGGGGATAACGTATCCACGACGCTTGATGAAAGCATAGCTACGTGCAGCCAATGCCAAATTGATGGAGGCACGTGGCGAACCACCAAAACCAATCAGACTTTTCAAGTCTTTCAAATCGTATTTTTCAGGATAACGGGTAGCAAACACAATGTCGGCAATGTATTGCTCGATTTTCTCGTCAAGGTATACCTGACGCACTACCTTACGTGCCTCAATGATATCTTCAGCCTTCAGGATAGGACGCACCTGAATCTTTTCTCCGGAAATATTCTGACGAATGATTTTCTTTTCTTCTTCCAACTTCGGATAGTCAATAATCACCTTCAGCATGAAACGGTCCACTTGTGCTTCAGGTAACGGATAAGTACCCTCCTGTTCTATTGGATTTTGGGTAGCCATTACCAAAAATGGTGAAGGCAGGTCGAACGTCTCTTTGCCCAGTGTCACCTGGCGTTCCTGCATGGCTTCCAGTAAAGCACTCTGCACTTTTGCCGGTGCACGGTTGATTTCATCCGCCAAGATGAAATTGGCAAAAATAGGTCCCTTGTTAGTGACAAACCGTTCATCTTTCTGACTGTATATCATCGTACCAAGGATATCGGCAGGCAATAAGTCCGGAGTAAATTGAACACGGCTATATTTTGAATCTATTAATGAAGCAAGTGTTTTGATTGCCAAAGTCTTTGCCAATCCCGGAACACCTTCCAACAAGATGTGTCCATCCGACAACAAGCCAATCAGCAAGGATTCCACCAAATGTTTCTGTCCTACAATCACTTGGTCCATACCAGTCATCAGGTTAGTAACAAACGCACTTTCGCGTTCTATTCGTTCATTCAATGCACGAATATCAATAGCTTCAGCCATAGTTTTTCTTTATTTTTTATATGTTAAGTATTCTGTTTTTCTTATCGGCCTCAAAAGTACGGCATAATATTAACAGGAACAACTAATTTTTATTAAAAAAAGTAGCTGCCTTTCTGCATTTAAATCTTATTGGACTAAAGTTTTTTAAAATGGTCTTCATCGCTTCGGAACCAGCTTCGGAACACGTATGGAAGTACCTACAGGAATATCGTTGACATCTTTCAATATTTCCCGGTTGTAACGGGCAAGGTAAGTCCACAAATTCTTGTTACCATAATATCGCAAAGCAAGACGAGCCAAACTCTCTCCCCTGCGAAGTGTATGCGTGGCCAGTGTTCCTACAATATCATAGCGTACTGTATCCGACAAACAGAGCGGAGAAGATGGCAATCCGACCGTTTCACGATGTTTAGAAGCAGGCAAGCTGTCTACTGTCATAGCCTGTTCAGACACAACCGTACCCTTCGGTTCTTGTCGTGTTTCAGACAACACCTTTACTACTGAGTCAGGTATATATCGTCTGCCGGAAAACAAGACCCAACCCATAACACCGCCTATAATAACACCGATCAATAAAACGGAAGCAATAAAACACCAAGGCAAGCGCGGTTTCTGTTTTTGTTTTTCTACATCAAAGCGGTTTTCCGGAAACAAAGGTACAGGCTCATACTTCTCTTCTTCTGTTTCCGGCTTCATACCTTCTGTCTGTTGCAACGGTTCCGGATGTACTTCCGGTTCAAACGCAGCAGGTTCTCTTTCATCCGAAGCAGGAATTTCCATCTGTGCCTCTTCCGAGGCAATGGCTTTCTCTTCTTCCTCTATCATATCATCGAAATGAGCAGACTCATTCAACAGAACGGTTTCAAAGTGACTGAACGGCTTGTTGACCAACTCACGCATAGATACATCCGGCATAAACGAAAGACACGATCTTCCAGCATTCCCGTCATCAGAATCTATCAGCTTGAAGGTTCCCAAACCTTTAATTTTCACATATTTGTCGGTTGCCAATGTTTCTTTTATCAAGGCGAAAAAAGCTTCGACAAACGCTTCTGCATCTGCCTCTTCCATCTGGTGGCGTTGCGCCAACAACATCACCAGTTCTTCTTTTGTGAATTTATCATCCATTAGCAAACGAACTGTTTTTATGTTTTTCTAACTCATAA
The DNA here is from genome assembly GCF_002159755.1 of Bacteroides sp. An269. Classification (NCBI taxonomy): domain Bacteria; kingdom Pseudomonadati; phylum Bacteroidota; class Bacteroidia; order Bacteroidales; family Bacteroidaceae; genus Bacteroides; species Bacteroides sp. An269. The sequence goes on along the minus strand of NZ_NFJG01000048.1, from coordinate 9,843 downwards.
GAAGCCGGTTCAAATATCAATACAAGTTTCGGAGGTACCAAAAAACGTTGCTTGGACGCCGGGTTATACACAATCCGTTCCAACTCTTTCTTTACACTGAATGTACCGAAACCGTCGAAATCCAGCCTTTTCCCTTCCTGTAACTGTTCGCCCATAATGTCTACCATCGAAGCAATTAACTGTGCTGCATCCTTATTGGTATATCCCAACCGGCGTGACAATTCTCCTGTCAACTCCTTGTTATTCATAGTCTTGTTTTACGCTAGAATTTCCGATAACAGTTGACGAGCTGACAAAGTAGAAAACCTTGCCAACTCGTCAACCGTTAATTATCAACTAATTATTTCAGCATATAAATCAAAATCATCGGCATCATAAACTTTCACGCGGTGAAAAGAACCTATATGCAAGATTTTGCCTTCATCTTTCACCAATACTTCAGGATCTACCTCTGGCGAATCAAATTCGGTCCGGCCCACATAATATTCACCTTCTCTACGGTCGATAATAATCTGGAATTCTTTACCGATTTTGGCATGACACTGCTCGTTTGAAATTTCCTGCTGAATTGCCATCAGTTCGTCCAGCCGGCGCTGCTTCACTTCTTCCGCAACATCGTCTTTATAGTGGCGTGCCGAATACGTACCCTCTTCTTCCGAATAGGCAAATGCCCCCATACGTTCGAACCGGGCATGACGCACAAACTCTTTCAACTCCTCGAAATCTTGCTCAGTCTCACCTGGAAATCCTACCATCAACGTGGTACGCAAATGAATACCCGGCACTTCATGGCGGAACTGCTCAATCAAAGCATAGGTTTCTTCTTTCGTAACATGACGGCGCATCCGTTGTAACATATTATCACTGATGTGTTGCAAGGCAATATCCATGTACTTGCACACATTACTGTGCTCACGCATCACACGAAACAAATCTTGCGGGAAATGTGCCGGATAAGCATAATGCAGGCGAATCCATTTCACACCCGGAATTTCAGCCATCTGTTCAATCAATTGCGGAAGCATTTGCTTCTTATAAAGGTCAATACCGTAATAAGTCAGCTCTTGCGCTATCACCTGAAACTCTTTCACTCCTTGTGCAACAAGCAGGCGCACTTCATCCATAATTTCCTCCATCGGGCGCGAGACATGCTTGCCTGTAATGATAGGTATGGCACAATAGGCACATTTCCGGTCACACCCTTCCGAAATCTTCAGGTATGCATAATGCTTGGGAGTTGTCAAGTGACGTTCGATGGCATATTCAGAATGGAAAGTCTTACCCAAATCGGCAAGCAACTCGTTCCAGTTAAACTTTCCGTAAAACTTATCCACCTGAGGAATTTCCACTTGCAAATCTTTCAAGTAACGCTCTGACAAACACCCCATAACGTAGAGTTTCTTCAACCGCCCTTCTTCTTTAGCTTGGCAAAATTCTAAAATCATGTTGACAGACTCTTCCTTGGCATCGCCGATAAACCCACAAGTGTTGATGACCGCAATTTCTCCTTGTGGATTTTCACTGTCATGTGTCACCCTATAACCGTTCAATTCAAGCTGCTTCATCAGTTTTTCCGAATCAACCAGGTTCTTCGAACAGCCCAAAGTGATGATATCAATCGTATTTTTTCTCATTCAACTTTACTTATTTGTTTCCAAACAGTGAATCCACAAATTCGCGGCGGCGGAATATCTGCAAATCTTCCATGCCTTCGCCCAGCCCGATGTATTTCACTGGAATCTTAAACTGGTCAGAAATACCGATTACGACACCTCCTTTGGCAGTCCCGTCCAGCTTGGTAATAGCCATTGCATTGACTTCTGTTGCCAATGTAAACTGTTTAGCCTGCTCGAAAGCATTCTGTCCCGTAGAACCATCAAGCACCAGCAACACTTCATGAGGAGCATCAGGCACCACCTTCTTCATCACATTCTTGATTTTGGTCAATTCGTTCATCAGGCCGATTTTATTGTGCAGTCGTCCAGCCGTATCAATGATGACCACGTCGGCATGATTTGCCACCGCCGAACTTAATGTGTCAAATGCCACCGAAGCAGGATCGGAACCCATCTTCTGCTTTATAACAGGCACCCCTACCCGTTCGCCCCATATCACGAGTTGTTCTACAGCAGCTGCACGGAAAGTATCGGCAGCTCCCAAATAGACCGACTTGCCGGCTTTCTTAAACTGATAGGCAAGCTTGCCGATAGTGGTGGTCTTTCCTACTCCGTTTACGCCCACTACCATGATGACGTATGGCGTCTTTCCTGCGGGAATATCAAAATCATCTGCATCTACCGTATTGTTTTCAGTCAGCAGGGCTGCTATTTCCTCACGCAAGATGTTGTTCAGTTCTTCGGTATTGATGTATTTGTCTTGTGCCACACGCTTCTCGATGCGCTTGATGATTTTCAGCGTGGTTTCCACACCTACGTCCGAAGTAATCAGCACTTCTTCCAGATTGTCCAGCACTTCGTCATCTACCTTGGATTTGCCTGCCACAGCCCGGGCTATCTTGCTAAACACGCTCTGCTTGGTTTTCGACAATCCTTTGTCCAACGTTTCCTTCTTTTCCTTCGAGAAAAAACTAAATATTCCCATACGATATGTCTTTATGTTATCTGCTATGTTTGTGCAAATATACGGATTTTTCTCTAAAACAAACGAATGAGTTTATTAGTTTGTCAAGGCAAACACATCTAAATTATACAGATTATCCGATTCCGGAAAAAAGATTATCCCATTTTAGAAAGAGGATTATCTGCTTCAATACAAAATCTGCCCTTAAAAATCGTACCGTACATGAATGAAACAAAAAAGCCTTGCGGCTTCCGGCGTTTATTACAACGGCAGATAGCTGCAAGGCTTCATTGAAAATCTATATCAAATAAATCAATATCCCGGGTTTTGAGTCCAATGCGGATAGGTATTCAGCACATCTCTGTGCAAGGGGAATATACGACAAGTCTTTTCGAAACGTGCTGTCGGGAAATCTTTCTTATGGAAACCATATTCGTTTTCAAACGTTCCGAAACGAATCATATCATTTCTACGCCAGTTTTCATCAAAAAATTCCCTTCCACGTTCGTCCAACAAATCTTGCAAAGAAGGAGTTGTAGCCAGAAGTGGAGCCTGGGCATATTCCCGGATTTGATTGAACAGACTCATCGCTGTCTCACCATTAGTAGCCGTACCACCTCGAACAATGGCTTCCGCCTTTGTCAGCAAGATATCTGCATAACGGAATATCGGCAAGTCATTCGACTGGTTTCTGCCATTCTTGTAATCGTCATCAATCACAAAAAACTTCACCGAACGGTAGCCTTGGCTATATCCTTTCGTGTTATCACCTACTCCCAATTGCACATCGTCAGGGATTTCAAGCGAAACGGTTTGAGTCAGCACAATAGGTTTGCCGTTTTCATCCAAAGCTATTTCCGAAGTCGGCTGGTAAGTATTCGGGTCATAAACATGTACAGTATCGCCAATTACGCTGTTATTACGTATGTCTCCTTCCAAACAGAAAAGACGTGAGAATTCAGGATTCATCGTAATATATCCGCCTGCAGAATTGCTTAACTTCATACCATAATAACTTTTTTCAACATCTCCTGCATTCTTCCAGGTACGTGCCCGCCCGTATTGCATACCTGTAGCAGTATATGTATCATACGGCATGGCATAGATAAAATCTTCTACTTGCGAACCATTATCGGGGCCAAACTTTTCAGCGTAAGGCATTGAACCTAAATTGAATTTGCCGGATGCGATAATATCATCACAGATTCTGATACAATCATTCAGTTTTTCATTCTCAGCTGTAGCAGCTTCATATTGCTCAACCGAAGAAGCTGTATACACAGCCCAGTTGATATACAACTTTGCCAACAAAGCTTCTGCCATCCATTTAGTCGGCTTACCATAGGTATTGTCACTGACTTCATCGGTGAGTTGAGGAATGATTTCCAATAATTCGCTTTCAATCCAACGGGCGACTTCTGCACGTGGAGCACGTACTACTTCATCATTCGTTACAGGCAGGTAATCCAAAATAGGCACATCTCCCCAGCAGTCCATAATAATGAAAGTGAAAAAAGCACGCATTGCCCGCGCAGGAGCGATATCGGCAGGGGCTGCTTCTTCGCCTCCCAAATCACGGATTACCGTATTGGCTTTGGTAATGCCGCTGATAACCGTAGGCATCCAGTCAATCGATGCGTCTTCTGTTCTAAAATCGTGAAGGCTCGGATGGGAATAACAACCACTGTCGTACCAGCCTCCTCCGTATGAAACAGCTGTATATTCATCGCTCGACAAAGACATCGCTTCCATATAACGACGTCCGAATACATCACGCAAATGGAAATAAACATCCGCGTTCTTCGCCTCTACTGCAATATCATTTATTGGATATTGAGTATATTGAGACTCTATATTTACATCCAAGTCTGTACATCCAGCAAGTAAAGCGGCAGTACAAATAGCATATAATGATTTTATATTCATTTTCATAATTGTAAGTCTGTTGATAATTAGAAATTAACTTTTAAACCAATCATAGTGGTACGGGTATGCGGATAAGCGCTCCAACGGTAATCAACACCAGGAGCTAAGCCACCCATGTTTACTTCAGGATCAAGCCCCTTATAACTAGTGATAGTGAATACATTGTTGCAAGTAATGTATAATTGTGCATTCTTCAACCAATTGTCAAAGTTCTTGAACGTATACCCCAACGTCAGAGTGGACAGACGAAGGTATGAACCGTTTTCAATGAAACGGTCAGAAGGACGATTATTAGATGTATCTGTAGCCGGACGTTCGTAAAGGAATTCTCTCAGCACATTCTTACCGTTCGAAAAGTTTTCCGGACTGGTATAGTTAGCACGTGAACCATTGTAGATATCATTGCCGAATACACCGGTAAAGAATACCGTTGCATACCAATTCTTCCAAGAGAAAGTGTTATTCCATCCAAAGTTCAGCTTGGGTTGTGCGCAACCGGTAATGGTACGGTCCTTATCGCTGGGGTCAGTGGTCGTTTCTCCCGTACGTTCTCCTGTTTCTTCATCTCTTACATAATAAGTAGCGATTCCGTTTTCATTATATCCGGCAAATTCAAAGGTATAGAATGTTCCGAGAGGTTCACCTTCCAGAATACGTTGGGTATAGCCATTGGCAGAAACACCGGCTACCATCGGGTCACCCTGTGTAAATAAAGACACTTCGAATTGATCGTTTGACAATCTGTCTACAGTATTTTTATTGTGAGACAAGGTAACCGTCGTGCTCCATTCGAAATCCCGAGTACGTACAGGAACAGCATTAATAGAAAATTCGATACCTTGATTGGTTATTTCACCTACATTGGCCTGGATATCGCCGAATGGATAAAGACTGGTAGAAACCGGATAATTCCAAATCAAGTCCTTGGTCTTTTTGTTATACCATTCGATGGTACCATTCAAACGGCCGTTGAAGAAAGCATAATCGATACCGATGTTAAACATTCCGGTAGATTCCCATTTCAAGTCAGGATTGGCGTTCTTGGTAGCCGCCAGCGTACGCCAACTCTTGCCGTTGTAAGTAAAGAAGCCCGATGCACCGTAGGTTTCATACGGGGTATAAGCTCCGAAGCCCAAAGCATTACCGCTGACACCATATCCCAAACGAAGTTTCAGGTTACTAATCACATCTTGGTGCTTCATGAAATCTTCTTCCGTAATGTTCCAGGCAACACTGACTGATGGAAATGTACCCCAACGGTTATTTTTGCCAAACACAGAAGAACCATCACGACGGATAGTAGCCTGAATCATATACTTGCTGTTGTATGAATAACCCACACGACCATAGAATGAGATATTGCGGACTGTCTCTTTGGTTCCACTTTCTATAGCAGGAATGCCGTCAATAGTACTTGCATAAGTCAACTGATTCCATTTCAACACATCATCATAAAAATCGTGCACAGTCAGCCCAAAGCCATCATTTGACATCCTTTCTTCCCATGAATAACCTGCCATGATAGACAATTTATGTGCATCATTGATAGTTGTATCATAATTTCCGTAAGTTTCGAAAATGTGTTCATGCCCGAAGTAAGTATTACGCTTCGCCTGGCCGTTCTGCGCGTTGATACCCGGCTGCTGTGTGTTGTGGGTATGATATTCGCTGTAAGTGCGCTGGTTGTTGGTGAATGAGTAGTTGGCACTCCATTTCAAACCTTTGACAATTTCCAAAGTGGCCTTACTGATGAGTTGTGTGTTTTTATAGATTGTTTCAGAAGTATCTTCATAAATCAGCGACAATGGATTTATGTTCTGGCTGCCCGAAGCCTGTGTCCAGTTCCCATCATCGCGAACCGGAAGCATCGGAGAAAAATAATTCATGGCATCCAATACAGACACACCTTCATCATCCATGGGTACACCTACGCCTTTCCCGTAACGAGAATTAACGCCCACCGACAGTTCCAGGCGGTCTTTAAGCACCCTAGTGGTAAGCAAAGAACGTATATTCAAGCGATCCATATCTGTACCTAAAATGACACCTTGACGATTTTGGTAATTGATACTTGCCATATAAGTTGTCTTTTCTGAACCACCATTGATAGAAACATTGTGATTATGGCTGACTGCTGTACGAAGCACTTCATCTTGCCAATCAGTATTGGCACCCATATCATTAGATAATGTCAGACCGTTTTTTTCGGCATATGCCCGAAGTTCATCGGCCGTAGCCATATCCATTTTTTTTAAAATCTTGTCAAAAGCTACATAACCGCTATAAGTGACATTGGTACGTCCTTTTTTCCCCTTCTTGGTATTGATGATAATAACACCATTGGCAGCCTTTGAGCCATAAATAGCTGTTGCTGTTGCATCACGAAGCACATCAATACTTTCAATATCATCTGGAGCAACCATGGAAATATCAACGCCCGGAATACCGTCGATTACATAATACGGCTGCATGGCAGCACCTTCACGCAAAGAAGAAGCACCACGCAAGGTTATACTCGGACTTCCGTTCGGGTCGCCGCTAGTGGTAATGGCTAAACCCGGAACTTTACCTTGTAATAACTGGGCGGGATCTGAGTAAACACCCACATTCAAATCTTCAGCTTTGATGGTGGTAATCGAACTGGTTACATCTTTACGCTGCATAGAACCATAGCCGATAACTACGACTTCTTCCAGCATCTGGTCATCTTCCTGCATGGTTACATTAATGGTATTGGAGCGTACTTTAATTTCTTGGGAAAGATAACCAATGTAAGAAAACACCAAAGTCTTGCCTTGAAGTACATTGATGGAAAACTTTCCGTCCATATCGGTAATACTACCATTTGTGGTTCCTTTTTCCACTACACTCACGCCTATCAGCGGTTCGCCAGTCTTATCCTTTACAATACCTGTCACCGCATTTTGGGCAAATGCATACATACTCACTAAAAGAAAAACCGCGAGAGAAAACAGGTTTCTCCGCGTCTGCCTGTTTGTTACTAGTTTGCTTTGCATAAATTTGTATAGATTTAATTAATTAACTATTCAATGGCAAAATTAAACATATTCTGTAACACTTATTACATTGATGGCATAATTTTTTCTAACCGAAGTTATTTTTAATAAAATTTACGTCACTAAAAACACTGTAAGCATGCATCGGATTCTTTTTGGTTAACATTCTTTTAATATTACAGATTCACATGGAGAAAGCAATACAAGTTTTTTATAGCCAATCAGAAATAAAATGCGAAAAATCATTTGTCATGCTGAGTGCCCATTTCCAATGGAAACTCCATTCGATTATGACAATACATCAAGAATTTTTTCGCAAATCAATTTTGTTCTACTATAGAAACTGTCTTGAATTTATCGCGTGCTGATTTGGGATGAGTTTTTAAGGCTGCGTATAGATACTAAAAAAAAACTCCTTTCGAAATCGAAAGGAGTTTTAATGATATAATTAACTCTAATTAAAGCCTTATTTCTTAAAAAAGTCCTGAACTTTTTCATTAGGTACCATCTGTTCGTCAAAAACATAAGCACCAGTCTTCGGCGACTTAACCATTTTGATAACCTTTGTATAAGAACGGCCTTCTTTTCCTGTCTGAAGGGTTGCGACTGTTTTCTTTGCCATGGTGTCTTATTATTTAATTTCTTTGTGAACTGTTACTCTTTTCAAAATAGGATTGTATTTCTTCAATTCCAATCTCTCGGGTGTATTCTTTCTATTCTTCGTAGTGATGTAACGAGAAGTACCCGGCATACCACTATCTTTCATTTCAGTGCATTCCAAGATTACTTGCACTCTGTTGCCTTTAGCTTTCTTAGCCATACTTTTACTCTCCTTTTAATTAACCAACGATTTTGATAGTTTTCCAATCACAGTAACCTTTCGCAACAGCTTCATTCAGTGCTGCATCCAGCCCTTTCTTATTAATAATTCTCAAGCCGTTAGCACTAATCTTCAGGCTAATCCAGCAATCTTGTTCTACATAGTAGAATTTTTTTGTAAACAAGTTCACATCGAACGTTCTTTTCGTTCTTCTTTTTGAGTGTGAAACGTTGTTGCCAATCATGGCTTTCTTTCCGGTAATTTGACAAATTTTCGACATTTCTATCTAGTTTTTATAGTTTTATTTCTATGCTCCTTAAAACGGAGTGCAAAGTAAGCGGTTTTATTTTACATATGCAAGTTTTTCTTCAATAAATTGCCTTTTATTGCTCATTTTCTTTGTTTTGGCAAATAGAGAGCAACAGTTGAAGCACATTTTTAGTAGCAAACTGGATATTTTTGTCGCGTCCCTCGTCTTCTGTCAGCTTGAGTGTCATAATTTTGTCTTTACTCCCGGCTGCCAGCCAAATGGTACCGACAGGCTTCTCGGGAGTACCTCCACCCGGTCCGGCAATGCCCGATGTAGCCATGGCATAATCAGTCCCAAAAGTATCAATAGCTCCCTTCACCATTTCGATTACGGTTTCTTCACTCACCGCTCCGCATGCCTGAAGGGTTTCCGCTTTTACATGCAACAAGTTTTCCTTCACTTCATCGGCATATGCTACCACTCCACCTTTATAAAAACGTGAGCTACCGGGTACTGCCGTAATGATGGCTGCTACATTTCCGGCCGTACAACTTTCTGCAGTTGCCAATGTATAACCTTCTCTCCAAAAGATTTCGCTGATTTCCTTGCTCAGCTTTTTAGTTTCTACTGACATGTCCTTTATCTGTTTTTTAGTTAATAACTTCGTCCAGGAGTCAAAAGCCAATAGCCAGACTTTCGAAAACCGGCATAAAAAGGATTGCTTCTGATTTCCTTCAACTCCTTATTATATTATATTAATAATATCTGCAAACAGCCAATATATACCCCCTAAAAAAGAACATATACTGCATCGGCAGTTGAATATATACTGCATCTGCGATTGAATATATACTGCATCGGCAGTTGGATATATCTTCATCGGCGAACGCAGTACTACTGCGTTTTTAACCCGAACAAACTGGCTATGCAGACATTCATCAGAAACTGTTTAAAATTTCCAATAAAGCAATATTATATCAGGTCCTTTTGAGCTTGCTACCGGTCTGTTTTCCCGGTTTTATCCGGAAAGTAACCACCTCATCCCTGTATAAATCAGAAAAGCAGCCCCGATTATGTCCAGAAACTGTTTTGAATTTCTACAGAAAGTCTCTCAAAACAAACCTGAGCAAATTTCAAACAGGTTCTAAGAAGCTGTTTTGAATTTCTCCAAAAAGTTTTTCTTGGCTTGATGTATCCGTTTTCGTGTGTGCTTTGGGCGATTTTTTGGTCCTTTTCGCTCCTGTTCTTCG
>NZ_NFJG01000047.1:0-28384 GCF_002159755.1 Bacteroides sp. An269 | reverse complement strand
TTATGAACTATAAAAGTTAAACGGGACAGGGAAACCCACCCGTTTAACTTATTTAACAAAAATATTCCGCCATAAAACTTGTGCAAGTCTTAGAATTCTGTGGTGAAAAGGTTTATTCCGTTATTTTGAGAGCTTTCCTAATGCCGATACAGATATGACATCATTTACTTGCAGGCCGGTTGTAGCCACGCCTGTAGTGGGGTCGATGCGGTAAATGGTCTGGCTGTTTTCGGAACTGGTCGTTACGATGGGGATATAGGCGTATCCATTGTCGCTACACGGGGTGCCGATGCTGGAAAGTGTATTGGCATCGGGTAAGCCGGTTACTACGGTCAGTGTGCCTTCTTCGCCTTTGAATACAGCCAATTCATTGCGTGGAGCACTGGTTCCACTCATATTTTCGGCTCCTTCGCTATACATTTGAAGCAGGAAATAATCGTCTGTGATGTGCCAGCAACGGAACATTGGGTTTTTGTTTCCCAGCATTTCCAGATTTACGTAATAGTTATCATCGAATACGGTTTCGCCTGCTTTGATACGCACTACTCCCGAAGGCAGCTGACCTTGCACGCGGTTGAACTGGGTACCGTCGTTATTGGTTACCGGTGTGGTGGTAGTACGTCCGTAACCCGGTGAGAATACATAGAGGTCGCCATTGTCTGCTGCCCAAATTGTCTGGTAGTATTGAGAGCGCATACGTCCGCTGGCAAAACCGATTTTACCGGTACGGGCAATGACAGGAGTCTCGTTGAAATCGTCTCCACTATAAATGGCGACGAAAGCACTGTCCGGATACTGGGTTGTGGGAATCATTCCAGCGGTATATTGTCCCGAACCGCTTCCTCCGCTTCCATTTGCCACATACGATGGGTCTACGATATATTCGGGATAGGTATTTACGCCATAGTGGCTCATCCCCATGGGAACTACTGATGTGTAAAGGCGGTTGTTTGCTTCTACAAAGCCAGCAAAACTTACCCGTTCACCATTACCCAGGAAGTTTTCGGCAATACGGCTTCCGGTAACGGTACTTCCGTCCAGTACGCTCAGGTAATTGAATTGCAGATAATAGGCATAATTGCCTTCGTTGTCTTGTTCGGCGGTGCCGGCATTGGTAGAGGCGGTTATTACATTGTCTCCCCACGTGCCGTATGTTGTCGTACGGTTGAATGTGTACTGGCGGTCTTCCACTACATTGCCGGCATCGTTCAGCTTAAAGGAGAAACCGGTTCCGTTATTTCCATCGTTGTATTGGAAGCTGAACAGGTAGTTTTCGCGATAGAATATCCAGTTGGAAGCTGTTTCGGTCTCGTATCCGTTGCCCAAAGCCGTCACTTGACCTTCGTCCAGCGATTCGGACGTTACGAGGTAAGTTGCTGTGTTGGAGCCTTGACCTGCTTCTGCCACAATTACGAAACGGCTGAGGGTTTCGTCTGTAGGGGTATCGGGATTAGGGTCGGGTGTAGGATCCGGTTCTTCGGTTTGTACGGTTTCGTCATCACTGCAAGCTGTAGTACAGATACAGCCGAAAGAGAGGGCAGCCATCAGTGCCCATGAGAAATGTTTTTTCTTCATCCTTGTTTGTATTTAAGTTAAATAATTTCTGTTCCAGTCATTATCCTCCGAAGTATACGCGGAATTTGCCGTAAAAGGCACGGCCGGCTTTTTGGAGGCTGAAGTTATCGTAAAGTTTTTCGTCCGTCAGGTTCCGGCATTCCAGTGAGAGGTTGTACCGTCCGTTTTTTATCGAATAGCCGATGCTCAGGTTATGTGAGAGCTGTTCGGGTACTCGACTCTTGGTAGAAGGGTCGCCAAAGCGTTCCCAATATAAAGGGAATTCGTGTTGGTAGTATCCGTCGTACGATATGGTAAGTACATTGCCTTCGGCGAAAAGGTCGTGCCATGTGAAGGTGGCATCGAAGTTGGCAAAAACATATGGGAGGTTCGGCATACGTTGGCCGTACGTGGCACTTTGCTGCTGGGTATTTTCCGCAGTGTAACGTTCATCATCACGTACGTTGATGTTGTTGTATGTGCCTCCCAATGAGAACCAGCGGGAGTAATTGTAACGTGCCGATATGTTGAAACCTTTCGTCTTCACCCGTCCGTGATTTTCGTAGATGCCGTAACTCATTCCACTTACGGTGCTCAGTCCGCGTTGGATATAATCTTTCGTGTCGCGGTAAATCAGCGTACCTTCCACATAGATGCCGTGCTTGCCGAACTGGCGGTTATAGCTGAGGTTGAAGTTCACGTTGTCACTTTTTTCGGGACGCAGATCGGTTTTACCGGCTTCCAGGTCTTCATCGCCGAATAGCTCATCGGTGGTAGGCAGACGGTATGCTTTTTCATACGAAAGCTTTGCCTGGAGCCCTTTGATGATGAAGTATGTGCCGGCGGCTCCGTATCCGAATGCGCTGGTATGCCTGTGCATGTCGATGTAATTGCCTACACCGTCTTCGCTTTGCGATACCGGGCCTTGGTTATACTGGTTGTAATATTTCCCGAAAGCTGAAAAGTTCCATTTTTCTGTAGGCATCAGGCGGTATGAGAGGCCCGTGATATTCTTGCGTGTGATTTTAGGTATGCTGAAGTCGGAAATCTTTGAACTCCCGTCTACATACGAACGGGTGGTGCGCCGGAAGGTGCTCAAGACGTGATTCAACGTAAATGTATGTGCCGTTCCGATGCGGTAGTTGGCGGTAAAGGTTCCGTTCCAGTTGGTATTCTTTGATTCGTTGTCTTGATACGACTGTTCGCCATGACTTCCGGTGAACTTGCGGTCTCCCAGCCAGTTGTATTTATATGTGGCGGTGTCGATGTTATTTGTAATGTTATGATTATAGTTGGCGGTCAGCATCACATCCAGTCCTTTGGTGAAGAGATTGCGTTTGCTGTATTCCAGTGAAGGAACGAACGAGTGTCCCTTGCGGTGTTTCTCACCAAAGACGATATACTGGTATACACCTGTCTGTATTTCTTTGTAGAAATTAGAGAAGGTGAAACCCAGCATCAGGCGGTCTGCCCATTTTTTGTCTACAAGACCCACTTTCCCGATGATGGCTTCGTTATGAAACTGGTCGTTGAAGCGGCGTACGTGATAGATTTTATTGCGGTCGGTATTTTCTGTTATGCCATCATCGCCGAATTCGGTAATATAGTTGTCGATGTAGTAATCGTTGTCCGAGAAGTTTTGGAAAGCGTTTATTTCATACATCAGTCCGTTGCGGAAGGTTTGTCCGAAGTTGATGTATGATTTGTGCGTATTGAATGATCCATACGAGTACGAAGCGTCCAGATGCCAGCTACGGCGACGCTTGTTGGTCACAATATTGATGACTCCTCCCAAAGCATCGGTACCGAAGCCTACGGGAACCACTCCTTTATATACTTCAATACGTTCGGCAAAGTTTACCGGTATGTTGTTGATGTCGAATGCTGTACCAGCACCCTCCTGAGGTACTCCGTCGATGAATATTTTTACATGCTTGCCCGAGAAACCGTCCAGCATCAGTTGCATGTCTGAGCCTACGCCTCCCGATTCGCGCAGTTTCAGTCCGGGCAGTTGGGTCAGGGCATCGCTCAGGCTTTTGGTGGAGTTGTGTAGCTCCCGTGTGTCCAGTGCTACGGCGTTGAATGCCGATTTCTGCACACGGCTCACCCCGTTGGATACTACTACCACTTCATCCAGTTGGTGTGTAGCAGTCTTTAGCACGATGGTCTGCCGGGTACGCTCTTCATTTTTCAAGGTGATTTGTTCTTCGAATGTCTCAAATCCGATGGCGGAAACTACCAATGTATAGGTACCTGCGGGAGCTTTCAGATGATAGATGCCCCGTTCGTTGGTGGTACATCCATAACTGGTGCCTTTCAGATAAACGGTGGCGAAGTCGATGATGCTTTTATTTTCTGCCGAAATGATTTTTCCCGACAGCATGGCTCGTTTTTGTGCCGAAACAGTGAGAGAACACATTAATAAGCAAATTAATGTGAGGACGCAGTGTTTTGTCATTTTTTTATTGTTATTTTTAATGATTCTAATTACGCTGCAAAGGTACGGAGTCTGCTTTTGTGCTGCAATCCCCAAAAGTAGGTATTCCGCCTTTGTAATTTGCGTTTGTTTTTACCTACTTTTGGGGGTATTGGTTTTATGAATGTGTTTTTTGTGGGCGAATTTTGGGTCATCTTCGCTTCTGCTTTTCGTCAGATAATCCGCTATTTTCTTCACCATACCAGCTAAAACGCCTCAAAAGCTCATTCTAAATCAGCACACGATAAATTCAAAGTAGTTTTCAGGATAGGAGTTTGTATTTGTTGGTGCTTTTGTTAAAACTATTTAATACTTTGGTTTCTCTTTCTCTATCATTGAACATTCCACTATATTTGCCGCCCGGAAACACTTTTATATTTTTATGGACGAAATTCTTATAATTGTCGGGTTGATAGTACTTAACGGTATTTTTTCCATGTCCGAGGTGGCATTAATATCAGCCCGAAAAACTCGGCTTTCTACAGATGCAAAAAAGGGAAGCAAGGCTGCCGGCGTAGCGCTCAAGCTGGCAAACGACCCCGACCGTTTCCTTTCGACGGTACAAATCGGCATCACCCTCATCGGTATTCTTACTGGTATTTATTCGGGTAATAAAATAGCGAGCGATTTTTCGGATATTTTGGTTTCGTGGGGTATACCTGTGAACTATTCTGCTACTTTGGCGCAGGGAATCATTGTAGTGATTGTCACGTATCTGACCATTATTTTTGGTGAGCTGGTTCCTAAGCGCATTGGGTTAAGCATTGCCGAACAGGCTGCAAAGACTGTTTCGCGTCCGATGAATTTGCTTTCTACGCTGGCATTGCCTTTTGTATGGCTTCTTTCGAAAAGTACGGAACTGATATTTAACCTGTCGGGTATTAAGGAAGCAGACAACAAGGTGACTGAGGAAGAGATAAAATCCATCATTCAGGAGGGAACTGAAGATGGTGAGGTGCAGCCGGTGGAACAGGATATCATGCAACGTGTGTTCTTGTTGGGCGACCTGAAAGTAAGTTCGATTATGACGCACAAGAGTGATATCGTATGGTTGGATACTGATATGGGAGCCGATGAGGTGAAGAAGTTGCTGAGCCAGAAGCTGTACGAATTTTATCCGATAGCCGAAGGCGACCTGGATCACGTGAAAGGCATAGTAAACCTGAAGGACTTGGTATTGCACCTTTACGAGCCTGATTTTAAGTTGGAAGCGCTTATTCACGAGGCTGTTTTTTTCCACGAAAGTATGAATGTATACAAGGCACTTGAGCAGATGAAGGCGCGCAAAATCAGTCGTGCGCTGGTGTGTGACGAGTTCGGTGTGTGCACAGGTATTATTACCTTGCGTGATATTCTGGAAGGTCTGGTAGGGACGATGGATGCTCCGGGTGAGGAACCGGATATTATAAAACGTGTATCAGGTGATGGATGGCTGGTTGACGGACAATGTGCATTGTATGACTTTTTGTGTTATTTCGACCGTCAGGACTTGTTTGAGAATGCCGAATATCATACGCTGGGCGGATTGATTCTCCAGCAGTTGCAACATATTCCTACCAGTGGCGAAACGTTGCAATGGAACGGCTTCCATCTTGAAATTGTGGATATGGACGGTGCACGCATTGACAAAGTGCTGGTTACGGTCTCACCACAGGGTACACAAAATAAATAATCATAATCGGGGCAGAGAAGAAATACAAGAAAAATATTTTCCAGTTGTATATTATCTGTGGTGAAAAAGAAGATGAAAAGGAAACGGAAATACATAACACATTGGTTTTTGTTAGTCTGCATGGTGATGCAGATAGCTTCCGTTTTCCCTCATCATCACCATTCGGAGCTTTTTTGCTTGCATGCCGACCTGGCTACTTGTGCGGGTGAGGATTGTAATACGGCTGGCATGCACCACGAAGGCGATGGTGACCGCCATACATGTACGGTGGGATGTGTTACGCATTTCCAGTGTGCCACGACCGGACATCATCAGGATACAGTGTCTCCCGACTATACATTTTATTCCTTTCTTTATACATTTGCTTACTTGTTGCACTTGGTGTACATGCCCGAAGCGACTTTGCTTTCCGACGGGATGTACATCGAGAACCTGCACACGCAGGATGTAGCTTGCAATACGGGCTTGCGTGCTCCCCCTGTTTGCTGATTTTATTATAGTAGAACAAATGCAACTTAGTTGCCTTAGGGATGCGGTATCTTTGCCGCGTAAAAACAAACGGATAAAATCAGAAACAGATATGAACAGAACAAAAAGTTTATGGATGGGAGCCTTTGCCTTGCTGGCACTGGCTTCGTGTGGGGGAGGAGAGAAGCACGCCCACGGACACGAGGAAGAAACACATCAAGAAGAAGCCGCACACGGAGCTTCGGGAGAGATTGTATTGGCTCCGGAGAAAGCGAAGGCGGCAGGAGTGAAAGTAGAAACCGTAAAGTCAGGCACGTTCCGCCAAGTTATCCCTGCCAGCGGACAGATACTTGCCGTGCAGGGCGATGAGGCGGCGGTAGTGGCAAGTACGGCGGGAGTCGTCTCGTTTGTGCGCCCGCTTACGGAAGGCATGCGTGTAGCAGCCGGAAATGCCGTGCTGAACGTGTCGGGAAGTCGTATTCAGGACGGGGATGCCGTCAACCGTGCACGCATCGCTTACGAAACCGCCAAGGACGAATACGAACGTGCCTCTAAACTGGTAGATAGCCAGATAGTTTCGAGAAAAGACTTTAATGTGCTGAAAGAAGCTTATGAAAATGCCCGTGTTGCTTACGAAGCTCTTTCGCCCAGCCATGACGGAAAGGGCGTATCGGTGCAGGCACCCATTTCGGGCTATGTGAAGTCTTGCCTGGTGAAAGAGGGGGATTATGTGACCGTAGGCCAGCCCTTGCTGACGATTACCCAGACACGCCGGTTGAGGTTGCGTGCCGATGTATCGGAGCGTTATTATCCGGCATTGCGCAAGGTGTCTTCCGCCAATTTCCGCACTTCGTATGATGAGCGTGTCTATCGGCTCGATTCGCTGGGCGGACGTCTGCTTTCGTATGGCAAGTCTACCGGCGACACTTCTTATTATATCCCCGTCACGTTCGAGTTTGACAACCGTGGCGAGATGCTTCCCGGAGCCTTTGTCGAAGTCTGGCTATTGTCGGACGGGCGTGAAGGGGTGATTAGTGTCCCTCTTTCGGCACTTACCGAAGAACAGGGCGTAAAGTTCGTTTACGTGCAGATGGATGACGAGTGCTATCGGAAACAGGAGGTAAAGACGGGGCTGGACGACGGCACGCATGTAGAAATCCTTTCGGGACTGAAAGAAGGCGACCGGCTGGTGACTGAAGGTGCCATTCATGTAAAACTGGCTTCGGCAAGCAATGCCATCCCCGCACATACGCACAATCATTGATTTTATTTTTACTACCACAGATTACACAGATTTTAATTAACAATTAATAATTAATAGTGAATCTGTGTAATCTGTGGTGAGGCTAAAAACATAACAAATTTTTTTATGCTGAACAAAATCATTCATTTTTCATTGCAGAACCGCTTGCTGGTATTAGTGGCATCGGTGCTTCTGCTCATAGGAGGAACCTACACCGCTTTCCATACCGAGGTGGATGTGTTCCCCGACCTGAACGCGCCCACGGTGGTGGTGATGACCGAAGCCGGGGGAATGGCGGCGGAAGAAGTGGAACAACTCGTCACCTTCCCCATCGAGACCGCGGTGAACGGTGCTACGGGTGTACGCCGGGTGCGCTCTTCTTCTACCACCGGTTTCTCGGTGGTATGGGTAGAGTTCGACTGGGATACCGATATCTACCTTGCCCGCCAGATTGTATCCGAAAAACTTGCTACGGTGGGCGAGAGCCTGCCTGAGAATGTGGGCAATCCTACACTGGGCCCCCAGTCGTCCATTCTGGGTGAACTGCTGATTGTAGGGCTTACCGCCGACAGCACTTCGATGCTCGACCTGCGTACGCTTGCCGACTGGACCATCCGTCCGCGCCTGCTCTCTACCGGAGGCGTGGCACAGGTGGCGGTATTGGGAGGCGATATCAAAGAATACCAGATTCTGCTTCATCCCGAGCGGATGAAACATTACGGCGTTACGCTGGGCGAGGTGATGGAAGTGACCCGCGGGATGAACCAGAATACCAACGGAGGTGTCATTTATGAATATGGCAACGAGTATATTGTGCGCGGAGTGGTGTCTACCGAAGATGTACAGGAAATGGCACGTGCGGTGATTAAGACCGCAGGAGGTGTTCCCATTGTGCTGGAAGATGTGGCGGATGTGCGCATCGGTGCCCAGCAGCCCAAGCTGGGACTGGCATCGGAGAAAGGGAAACCTGCCGTACTGATTACCGTGACCAAGCAACCCAATACGGGCACCATCGAACTGACCGAAAAGCTGGAAGCCGCCCTGAAAGACCTGCAAAAGAACCTTCCGCCCGATGTGCGTGTGTCCACCGATACGTTCCGCCAGTCACGCTTTATCGAGAGTTCCATCAGCAATGTGCAGCATTCGCTCTACGAAGGGGCGATATTCGTAGTTATCGTGCTCTTCCTTTTCCTTGCCAATGTGCGCACCACGGTGATTTCGCTCGTCACGCTTCCCTTGTCTTTGGTGGTAGCTGTTTTGGTGTTGCATTACATGGGGCTGAGTATCAATACCATGAGTCTGGGCGGTATGGCGATAGCCATCGGTTCGCTGGTAGACGATGCCATCGTAGACGTGGAGAATGTATGGAAGCATTTGCGCCAGAACCGGATGCTCCCGGCAGGCGAACGCCGCCCGGTGCGGGAAGTGGTGTTCAACGCCTCGCGCGAGGTGCGTATGCCCATTCTCAACTCTACGTTGATTATCATTGTGAGCTTCGTGCCCCTGTTCTTCCTGAGTGGCATGGAGGGGCGGATGCTGGTGCCGTTGGGCATCGCTTTCATCGTGGCCTTGTTTGCTTCTACGGTGGTGGCACTTACCCTTACGCCGGTACTTTGCAGTTATTTGCTGGGAGGCGGAAAGAAGGAAGGATTGCCTCGCGAAGCTTTCCTTGCCGTGTGGCTCCGCAAGTATTACGCACGGGCACTGGAGTGGGCATTGGCTCACAAGCGGAGCGTACTGACGGGTACCGTTGCTCTTTTTGTGGTGGCACTGGGCTTGTTCTTTACCTTGGGACACAGCTTTCTGCCCTCGTTCAACGAAGGTTCGTTCACCATCAATGTCAGTTCCTTGCCGGGCATTTCGTTGGAAGAGTCCGACAAGATAGGGCGGCAGGCAGAGGAAATCCTGCTTTCCATTCCCGAAATACAGACCGTGGCGCGCAAGACGGGGCGTGCCGAGCTGGACGAGCATGCGCTGGGCGTGAACGTGTCCGAGCTGGAAGCTCCCTTCGAACTGAAAGACCGCTCGCACCGGGAATTGCTCGACGAGGTACGCCGCAAGCTTTCGGTCATTACCGGAGCCAATATCGAGATAGGCCAGCCCATCAGCCACCGCATCGATGCCATGCTGAGCGGCACGCAGGCGAGCATCGCCATCAAGCTCTTCGGGGATGACCTGAACCGTATGTTCGCTTTGGGAAATCAGATTAAGGATGCCGTGAAAGACGTAGAGGGCATTGCCGACCTGAACGTGGAGCAACAGATTGAGCGTCCGGAGCTGAAAATCGTCCCCCGGCGTGAAATGTTGGCGAAGTACGGCATCTCGCTGGCACAGTTCAATGAGTTTGTCACGGTGAATATGGCGGGCGAGACCGTGTCGCAAGTGTACGATAACGGCAAGGCATTCAATCTTGTGGTGCGTGCCAGCGAAGACAACCGTGGCTCTATCGAACGCATCCGTGACCTGATGATAGACGATGCCGAAGGACGGAAAGTGCCCTTGAGCTATGTGGCGGATGTGGTGTCGTCAATGGGTCCCAACACCATCAACCGGGAGAACGTGAAACGTAAAATCGTCATCTCCGCCAATACCAGCGGGCGCGACCTGCGTAGTGTGGTAGACGATATCCGCAAGCGGGTAGACGATGAAATCCGCCTGCCCGAAGGGTATCATATCGAGTATGGCGGGCAGTTCGAAAGCGAGCAAGCCGCCAGCCGTACCTTGCTGCTTGCTTCGTTGATGAGCATTGTGGTGATATTCCTGCTGCTCTATGTCCAGTTCAAGAACGGGGTGCAGAGTGCCATTATCCTGCTCAACCTGCCGCTGGCATTGATAGGAGGCGTGTTTGTGCTGCTTTGCACCACGGGCGAGCTGAGCATCCCTGCCATCATCGGGTTCATCTCGCTCTTCGGCATTGCCACCCGCAACGGTATGTTGCTTATCAGCCATTACAACTTGTTGCGCGAAGAGCAGGGCATGGGCTTGCGCGAGTGCATTGTCCACGGTTCGCTGGACCGTTTGAATCCGATTCTGATGACCGCCTTGTCATCGGCATTGGCCTTGATTCCGCTTGCCTTGCGCGGCGATTTGCCGGGCAACGAGATACAGAGTCCGATGGCGAAAGTCATCTTGGGAGGCTTGCTCACATCGACCTTCCTCAATGCCTTCATCGTCCCCATCGTGTACGAACTGATGCACCGGTCTTCCACCACAGATTACACGGATTAAAAAAGATAAACAATCAACCACAGAAAGCATAGAAAAAATAATTTTATGAATCTGTGTAATCTGTGGTGAAAAAAAGCATACAGCAATGAAATACATTACATTAGCCATAGCCTGCCTTGCGATAGCGCCGATGCAGGCACAAACCATAGACGAAGTGCTCCGGCAGGTGGAGCAGAACAACAAGGAGCTTCAGGCACAACGGCAAAGCACGCTCGCCTCGAAACTCGAAGTGCAGGCGGAAAACAACCTCGAAGACCCTTCGGTGGAATACAGCCCGTTCTACACCCGGGGCATCACCGGCATGTCCAGCTCCGAACTGGTCGTGACACAAGGCTTCGATTTCCCTACGCTTTACGGTGCACGCCGCCAGTCGGGCAAGTGGAAGCAGGCGGCTCTCGACCGCAGGCAACAGGCGGCACGCCGCGATATCCTGCTCAGTGCCAAGAACCTTTGCCTCGACTTGATAATGCTCAACCAGCAACACGCCTTGCTGGAGGAGCGGGCGAAGAATGCCGGCGAGCTGCTTGCCCTCTTCGAAAAACGCCTGGAAGAAGGCGATGCGGGCATCCTCGAAGTGAACAAAATCAAAATGGAACGGATGAGCGTGCAGACCGAAGTGGCGCAAAACAATGCCGCCCACCGCACCGCACTCCAGCAGTTGCTGGCAATGAACGGAAACATGCCCTTGGAATTTACAGCAGACACCTATCCCCACGTGGAGGAACTGAAAGACTGCAATGCCTTTTACGATGAGGTGATGGCTACCGATGCCGGTTTATTGGCGGCAGATGCCGATGCGCGTGCCGCCGAGAAGGAGCTGAAGGTGAACCGCCAGAGCTGGTTGCCCAAAATAGAGGTCGGCTACAGGCGCAACACGTCGCTTGACGAGAAAAGCAACGGTTTCCTGATAGGTGGAAGCCTGCCCTTGTTTTCCAACCGGAAAAAAGGGAAAATAGCCCGCTTGCAAGTGGAGAGTACCCGCCTGGCGCTGGACAATGCCCGCCTGCAAGCGGCGGCAGACGTGCATGCCCGTTTCAACGAAATGCAGCAGTTGCGCGAGGCGATGCAGGCGTACGATGTCGTCCTGATGCACCGCACCCTGGCTTTGCTCAACGAAGCCGTAAAGGCGGGTCAGCTCTCCATCATCGAATTTTATACCGAGGCAGACAACATCTACCGCAACCTTCAGGCATACATCGAGCTGGAGAACCGGTACCAGAAGCTGATGGCGGAGATTTACAAGAACAGACTTTGAGAATGAAGAATCTTTTTTGAATGAAGAATGAAGAAACAACGTTCGGCGTAAGCCAATTCCATGCGGGCGAAGCGATTCTTCATTCTTCATTTCTACGCCTTGAACTTCAGTTTTTGATAATTGTTATTTGTAACAATTGTAACGTAACGGCGGAATACCCATTGCCTCAGCATGCTGCTGGTGCCCTTCTCGCTCATGCCTGCTGTCCGGCGCGCACGTACCGCATCGGCATGCGTAAACTCATCGGGAAGCAGCTCCAGCAGGTTGCGCCTGCCCGGACGGTGCCTGCCGTACAGTGGGCGCTTGTCTTCGTCCATCGTTTCCTTTATCGCTTCCCCGAAAAACTCCAGCTTGCACCACATGTCGTAGTGGAACGACCAGCGCACGAAGTCTTCTATCGACTTTTCCCATTTCTCCCCGTTCGCCACGTAGAGCACGCATGCCTTCAAGTAGGCTATCACGTTGGCGCGGAACGAAAGGTTCTCGTACACACGGTCTTGCGAGAGCACGGCCCACTCCGCGTTTTCGGCGCTCATCTCCTGGGCGAGCTTGTATGCCTGCGGGCAATCAATCAGTCCCGTGGCACGGTTCAGGTTCTCGATGTACGGGCGAAGCTCCTCGTCGAAAGCCGCGTCATACTTGCCATACACCGGCATGTCCGCCCCGATTTCGCGTTCGGGAATGGTGCAGAAGTTGATGCGCGAGATAGGTCCGTCGGTCAGTACCCGTGCGAAGTATTTCTTCCCTTTCTGGACGGTGGTCGAAGCGTTCCAGTTGAAACGGATGGTGACCTTTTCCGTCACGGCCTGTGCGCTGGCGCGTGTCTGCCCGTAGCGGTTTCCGGGGTCGAACGCAAGGCACATGATTTGGAACTGTTGGCGTCCCCGCACCGACCCTTTCAGGGCATCGAACTGGTCTATCTCGTTCATTTTCGTGTAGAGGAAATGTCCTTCCGCCTCGGCGGTGCGCATCACGAATGCCGGATTGGTCATGTCTGCATCAATCTCCTGGATGATAAGCCCTTCGGGGCGCTGGCGTTTGTCCTTGTTCGCTCCTTTCGAGTTCACCTCTTCCTTCCATTCGCGCTCTCTGCGCAGGTTCACCTCATCCCTGCGCCGGATGTCTGCCATGATGCGGTTTATCGGCTCCGAAATGCAGTCTTTTCCGGCACCCGTCCCCGCCATGAGCACGTTCATAAGGGTCGCCTCATGCTCCACATTGTCAATATACTTGAAGCGCACTTGATGCAAATGGGTTGCCAACGAAGGGAATACTGCATGCGCCACGGCAGGCCTGTACACTTCGGGCGTGCGGCTCACAAGAAGGCGGATAAGCTTGGGAAGACGTTTGGGCAATTCGGGGGGCACTGTAGCGTATTGCATACGCCCGGAAACATCTGCACACACATCCTCATTGGTGCCCTCGTTGGCGCATTCGGGCGTATGCGATACGCCCCTACAAGCCTCTTGCATCAGCTTCGGCACCGAATACCATTTCGCCGAGCACGCCGAATGAATCAGCCCCTTCATTTCCTTTTCCGGAAGCCCGTAACGCGGCATAATCTGCAAAAGGGTTTCTTCGTTGTTGTCCGTGATGTAGCGCAGGTGCGAAGCCAGGCGGTGCAGCTTGTCGTTGCGTTCTCCTTCTACAGGTTCGCCTCCGGCGAGCGAAAACCAGCGGTTGATAATGTCAGAATAGGGGATGCCCTTGAAACTCAGCGGGCAAGGTGTGATTGATTGGTCGGTCATAGCTATTACATTTAAAGTTTTATAATGCAAAGATATGCATTTTTTGTGAATAATCGGCAGAATAAAAAACGGTATGTGTAAAAATTTGTTAACAAAAATAGATATTTTGTGTTTTCTATTGAAAATCAAATAGTTGCAGTGATAAAAATCTTTCTCTTTTATGCAAGGAATCTTATAGGTGCTGTCTGTACTACCCGTTACAATTGTTACAATTACAGTTAATTGAAATCGCTTTTTCAATCCCGTTGTCCGGAAGAGAGAAAAATCATTTAGAATATTATATTATATATATTATATTATAATATATATAATATAAATTTTTAATTCACTTTTTTCTTCGTCTAAAAAGTCATTTCAAATTACTGTAATTGTAACAATTGTAACGCCATAGCCTCTCTCTTTTCACCCGTAAGGCAATTATATTGCATAATTCATTGATATATATGCAAAGCTTCCTGCAAGCGTATGCATATGCCTGTGCATATAATAATGTGAACCTGTGTAATCTGCGGTGAAAATATTCATCACTCGTTCAGCGCGCCGCAATGGGGGCAGATGCCCTTGGTACGCAGCTTGGCACCGCATGCGCCGCATACGTAGGGGTAGCGTTCTGGCTTGCACAGCCAGCGGATGCAGCCGGCGGCATACGCCACGAGGCATACATAGGCGATATAAACATTGACGTAGGTGAAAAACACATAGATGAAGATGCAGCACGATACCAGCCCCACGAGGTAGAAGAACGCTACTTCTGCTTTGGTCTGGTGAAAAAGGTCGTCGAGCATCGCCACACCCACCAGCAATGCCAGGGCAACGCACACGATGAAAAAGCCGAGAATAAAGGGCACATCAAAGGGGTTGAGCGTGGGGGCATAATAGTAGCGTTCCCACGTCTCGGGCACGAAGTGCTGGATGCTGTTGTAGGTAGTGGCGGCTATTGCCATCAGCAAGGACAAGAGGATGGGGAAGCCGCTATCGATATCGTTCAGCCAGATGAGCTTGATTTGCTTGCGCCGCACCGCCCGGTAGACGAACCACAGGAAAAACACCGCCAGTACAAGGAAGAAAGGCAGGGTGTGGGCGTTGCTGAAGAAATGGATGAAGCGCGAGATAGGGTCGACCGGCACGATATTGTCCAGCAGGCGGTGTTCCTGAATCCACCCGATGGTCTCCTGGTCGCGTGCCACTTTCACCCACACCGAGTCGACGGAATCTTGCGGATGTACATCAAACTCCGCCACCACCACTTCATCGCCCCGGAGCAGCGGTACCGTATCCATAAACGGAAGCACATGCAGCCATAGTGTGTCTGCCTCTATCTGAAAATTGCTGTTCAGGGCATACATCCGCGAATAGAAACGGACGGAGTCGCCTCCCTCTTCTGCGGAAGAAGGCACCAAAGGCTGATAGCGGCAAGCCGTAGCAAGCACCAGCAGCAACAGGAACGGTACGAAATACTTACTCTTCAACATTTTTCACCACAGATTACACAGATTATAAAGTTCATTAGCAAATAAGTTCATCATCGGATTACACAGAAAAAATCTATTTATTCAATCTGTGTAATCTGTGGTGAAAAAACTTTCATCTGGCACGCCTTGCAATCGAATTCCAGCCGGAAACGCTTGCCGTCGCTGCTCACCAGGTAATAAGGCTCGCGGTAGGGCGAACGCTTTTTCTGATACACCGGACACCAGCCCAGGCTATAGCGGATGCAATGCTTGCAAAACATCAGCGCCACTCCTGCCGGCGCTTCCCGCTCGAAAGCAGGAGCTATCCGCTCTACACCGTGGCGGCGGTAGAAAGCCTCGGCAAGCGTATTCATCACATTGCCGCGATAATCCAGTTCTTTTTCGGGATAAGGATGCGCGGTCTGCTCCCATTGCCTGCGCTCTTGCGGATAGGTGATGCGGCGTGCCTGAAGCAGGCACTCCACTCCCCGGCGGCGCAAGTCCGAAAGTCCGGATGCGGGAATAAACCAGTCTTCTGAAAAACCAATGGCAATCTCACGGGCTTCGAAAGGCGTGGTGCCCAACTTGCCCAGCTGCGCCTTCAGGTTCTCGGCTTGCGGGGTACGTGCCCGTTCTTTTTCCCGTTCCAGCACCACGCTCACCCTTGTCCCGTCTTCATCGGAAAGGTCGAGGGTGAAGCCGGAAGGATTTGCTTCCAGACGCATGTCCACCGCTATCTTCCTTATGGCGGACTTCTTCTGCATCACGCGCTCGAACTCTTGGTCGAAATTGCGGTACAGCATTGTTTTCGGACGTATGCCGCGAGGCATTTCCAACGGGAACAGCTTATTGCCTTCCACACGGTTTACCCGGAAACCGTGCAACTTGCCTTGTCCGTCGAGGTAACACAATCCGTCTCCATTGGCGAAGGACTTCACGCCCGCCACGGTCAGGCAGTTGCCCCGTACTTCTTTCACCGTGCCTACCTCTTCGCCCAACGATTTCGGAGTATTCAGGTTGAAGATACCCGGATTGCGTCCGTGGGCGAAATAGTCGGTAAATCCGCGGCTGAAACTCTTGTCCAATTGGGGACGGAAAGCCAGATGCACCGTGCCCGATGATGCCCGCATGTATTCTTTCCGGTGGCGGAAAATGGCATCCAGTTGCTGGCGGTAATATGCCGTGACGTTTTTCACATACGACACGTCTTTCAGCCTTCCTTCTATCTTGAGCGATGAAGCCCCCGCATCGAGCAAGGCTTCGAGGTTCGCGCTTTGGTTCATATCCTTGAGCGAGAGCAGGTGCCTGTTGTTTACGATGGTCTTCCCGTCGGCATCCACAAGGTCGAATCCCAGGCGGCAAAACTGGGCGCATTCGCCGCGGTTGGCGCTCCGCCCATAACACGCCTGACTGACGTAACACTGCCCGCTATAACTCACGCACAACGCCCCGTGGACGAAGACCTCGAGCAACGTGCTGGGGCACCGGCGGTGGATACGGCCGATTTCGTCAAGGCTCAACTCACGGGCGAGCACCACCTGGCGGAATCCGGCTTCGGCAAGAAACTGCACCTTCTCCGGCGTGCGGTTGTCCATCTGCGTGCTGGCATGCAGGGGGATAGGCGGCAGGTCCAGTTGTGTGATGCCCATATCCTGTACGATAAGCGCATCCACCCCGATGCGGTACAGGTCCCAAATCATCGCCTCGGTGGCTTTCAGTTCGTCTTCTTTCAGGATGGTATTCACCGTAACGTAAATGCGCACACGGTACAGATGGGCATAACGCACCAGTGCCGCGATGTCGTCCAACGAGTTTCCGGCAGCAGCACGTGCTCCGAAACGGGGTGCCCCGATATACACGGCATCCGCTCCGTGGTTGATGGCTTCGATTCCACACTCCAGGTTCTTGGCAGGAGCCAGCAGTTCGATAGCCCTCACCGGGGGGACGGAAAGGGGGTTACTTGATTTCATTGATATCATACGGTGTTTCCTGATATACGTAATAGTTCAGCCAGTTGGAGAACAAGAGGTTGGCAGTACTGCGCCAGCGCACCAGCGGTCCCTTTTCCGGGTCATCTCCGCGATAATAATTCTTCGGCATATCGATGGGCAAGCCTTTCGCCAAGTCGCGCCGGTATTCAGTATCCAGTGTATAAGGGGCATATTCCGAATGGCCCGTCACATAAAACTCGCGTCCTCCGCGCGCCATCACGATATGTACGCCCGAGTCTTCCGATTCCGAAACAATCTGTAGCTCGGGGCAGCGTTCGATGTCCTTGCGGCGCACTTCCGTATGCCTGCTGTGCGGCACGAAGAACACATCGTCGAACCCGCGGAAGATAGGCAGCTTCCCGAACCCCTCGCACACATGATGCTCGAAGATGCCGAACATCTTTTTCTCCAGCGGATACTTGGGCACCCCATAGAAATGATACAGCCCAGCCTGTGCCGCCCAGCAGATGTAAAGGGTAGAAGTGACGTGCGTACGCGTCCAATTGAATATATCCTGTATCTCGCTCCAGTAGTTCACGTCTTCGAAATCGAGATGCTCCACCGGTGCGCCGGTGATAATCATCCCGTCGAACTTCTCGTCGCGCATCAGGTCGAAGTCACGGTAAAACGCCTTCATGTGCTCGATGGGCGTGTTCTTCGAGGTATGGCTCTTCAGTTTCATAAAGCTCACCTCTATCTGGAGGGGCGAGTTCGAGAGCAACCGTATCAGGTCGGTCTCGGTAGTAATCTTTATCGGCATCAGGTTGAGGATGACGATTTTCAACGGACGTATGTCTTGTGTACTTGCCCGCGATGTATCAATAACGAAGATATTCTCTTCCTTCAGCAAGTCGATGGCAGGCAATTTATCAGGTAAATTCAGTGGCATAGAAACATTTGTTTTTTTTCAGCCACAAAGATAAGTTTTTTTAATGAAGAATGATGAATGAAGAATGAAGAATTCCATGCGGGCGAAGCGATTCTTCATTCATCATTCATGCTTTTTAATTTTGAATCAGGAAGTCTGTTCCTGATTCGCATTATTGAATAAAAAGCTTTGTGCTATCTGTGGTGAAACCCAATCAGAAGTTACACCGCAGGTCGATGCCTACTTGCAGGGGGCGTCCTTGTTGCTCGAAACCACGGTTCATCGATTCGAAGTAGAACGCCTGGTAACGCTTGTTGAGGGCGTTTGTTATCCAGAGTGCCACCTGCCCGTTCCCTTTGTTGAAGCTGAGGCGCCCGTCCAGTGTGCCGTAGAAGGGCTGGCTGGCATTGTTCTGTTCGGTCCAGTAGATGCGCCCTGCCGCACGATAGTTGGCATCTACGGTGATGTTGTCGAGGATGGCGTTCTTTCGCAAGACGAAACGGTATTGCCCGCCGATGTGGAACGTGTGTTTGGGCACGAAGGGCACGTAGCGTCCGTTGTAGTTCTCCGTGTCGCTCACCACATAGTCGGTGAAGGTAGCGTAGGTGTAGCCATAGCTTCCGTTCAGGAGGAAATTATCGGTCAGGCGGGCACGCAACGATGCTTCCGCTCCGATGCTTCGGCTTTTCCCGGCATTGACGGTGATGCGCCCCAATCCTGTTTCGGCGAAGCGCGAAATCTGCTGGTCGCGCGTGTCCATGTAGAAGAAGGCAAGGTCGGTCTGCAGCTTTCCACCTGCCGCGGTGAGGTGTGCGCCCGCCTCGTAGTTCCATGCATATTCGGGCTTGTAGAGGGTGGCATCTGTCACGTCCACGTCCGAAGAGGGGAAGTCGGGAATCATTCCGGCGAAGTTGCCGAACACTTCATCTTGCTTCACGGCATCAATCATCGCGGTGCGCAAGTCGGCTTGTATCAGGTCGGAGAACATCTGGATGTTGTATCCGCCCGAACGGTATCCTCGGCTCACGGTGGCGTAGACGTTGTTTTCGGGGTTCCACGCATATTGCAGGGTGAACTTGGGGAGGAGTTGCAGGTAGTCGGTGTGCTCTTTGCCGGCGAAGCGCACCGATGCCGCCAGCGAGCGGGAGATGGGCTGGGGCAGGAAAGGGGCTGATACGCCGAAGTCGAAGCCCATGTCGCAGCGGGAGTCATAGTCCAGCCAAAGCTTTTCATAATCCAGCCGTAGTCCTACGGTAAGCGAGAGTCCCTCGGTGAAAAGGTCGTTCAATGTCGACTGGTGGTAGATGGCACCGTTCAGTACAGGTGTCTTGAAGTGTCCGGGTACAAGGAGAGGCCGGGTGGTGACGCTTGCCGAGAGGGTAGGGGCACTTGCGGGGAGTTGTGCCAGTCCGGCATTGATGTTGTCTTCTATCAGGCTGCTGATGCCCTCATCGTGGAAGGTGACGGGTGCGCCGGTGTCCAGCCATTGGTAGAATCCGCTCACGCCGGTGGTCCATTGCCAGCGCGTGCCGGGGGTCGACTTCAGTACGATTTCCTGGCTCAGGGTTTTTGCGTCTTGTTTCTGCACCAGGGTATAGATGTCGGCTTCGGTGAAGTCCTGGTCCAATGTCATCCGGTCGTGCAGGTACTGGAATCCGGTGACGCTGCTCAGGATGAAGTTCCTTGCGTGGTGTTCGATGCTCAGTCCGCCGTTTGCCAGGTTGCGCCTGTATCCGCTGGGGCGGTTGTACGAGATGGTGCCGATGTATTCGGCGCGGTCTTCCTCTTCGCCATCGGTGCGTCCGGTATAGGCGTAGGGGTATCCGCCTTGGTTGGTGTACTCGTAATTGGCGGTGAAGTCCAGTTTCAGGTTGGCATTGGGGAGCCAGATGGCCCGGATGCGTCCTCCTGCCTCGTCATCGGTGTCGATGCGCTTGCCGTCGAAAGCGTTCTTGAAGAATCCTCCTTTGTGTTCGTAGAAGGTTCCTACCGAGAAGGCGAATTGTTCGGATATACGGTGGTAGTGCTTCAGCATCACCTTGTAATCGTTGTAGGTGGCGGCACTGAGTTGCACGTCCGTCCCCTGATAGGTGAAGGGCGACTTGGTGAACACACGTATCAGCCCGCCCATCGTGTTGCGCCCGTACAGCGTGCCCTGCGGTCCGCGCATCACGTCGATGCGTTCGATGTCGGAGTAGTTGAAGTCGAACGCCGACTTGTCGATGAAGGGCACGTTGTCAACATACAACCCTACGGCAGGCGTGTTGATGCGCGACCCGATGCCCCGTACGTAGACCGAGGTGGTGAGCTTCGACCCATAGTCGGGGATGAACAGGTTGGGCACCAACCCAGAGAGCGATTTTACCGATGCGATTTGCCGGCTCCGTATGTCCGCTTGCGAGAGCAAGGTGGCGGAGAGTGCCTGTTGGCGCAGGCGGGTGTTTTCCTTAGGGGTGGCGATGACCACTACCTCTTCGATGTCGATCACTCGTGTGGTGTCGCGCAAGGTGTCGTGTGTTGTGGCGGATGCCGCGGCGGTGGCGGCAAGTGCCAGCGTTGTAAAGATAAGTCTTGTTTTCATATATTTCTTTTGTGTTATGCTTTAGGGGTGAAAAAAACTCGCCTGCAAAGTAATGCCAAATCTCTGACACATGCAATCCTCATAAATGAGGAAATTTTTGTATATGGAATATCGAAAACGATGAATGTACGTTCTATCTCTTTGCCATTTCTGACCACTTATGATGGCAGGTAGAATCCGATAGCATGGTTATACCTTATTAGGATTGAACTTCATGCACAATATCGGGAAAGGGTTTCCTTGGCTGTCGGTTTCATTGCGGCGGAAGACTTCGAAACCGAGGTGGCGGTAAATGTCTGTAGCTTGTGCATTCTGCTCGTTTACATCGATGTAGAAAGCTTTGTATCGATTGATAGCCAACCGGATGAGCCGTTTTCCGATTCCTTTTCTGATATGTCCGGGAGCAAGGAACAGGGCTTCTATTTTCTGGTCTTAGATGCACATAAAGCCAACAGGTTTGTTGGCGGCAAACGCTATAATCAAGGTATCGATGGTGCGCAATGCTGCTTCGGTCATGGGACGAAGGTTGCGGATGTCTTGTTCGCTCAGAAAGTGATGGGTGGCGCGGACGGATGATTCCCATACCTGCGTCAGTTGGCTGATGAGTTCCGTTGGCCGGGCATCTTTGTTTATTTCCCGAATCTGTTGAAGCGCCTTCCACTCTTCTGCCGTAATCCGCATGAAATGTTCCGTGCGTATATCGCCCAAAGGAGATGTGTTGCCGCTCTCCGTGTGATGATAGGTAAGTCCGCATTTCTCCATTACGCGGCGCGATTGGGTATTTCCATCGTAATATCCACACCACACCGCCGACACGCCTAAGTCGGTAAAGCACCGCTGCAATAGGCATCTTACAGCTTCGGGTATCAATCCCTGCCCCCAGTAGGGCACACCTATCCAATAACCGATTTCAGCTTCATCAGCCTGCATGGCAGCACTGTGCATGCCGTCGCCAAACATAATGCCGGCACTTCCTACTGGTTCATTTGTTTCTTTCAGTACCACGGCGTAGGTCTCGGGAGCAGTAAAGACGGTGCGGATGATTTCCAGGCTGTGTGCTATGGAGGTGTGGGGTGGCCATCCGGCTATAGGCCCGATAGCAGGGTCTTTCGCATACTTGTACAAGGCTTCCGCATCGGCTTCTTGCCAAGGGCGGAGAATAAGTCGGGAGGTTTCTAAAAATGTATTCATGAGTTGAGGGAAAATATATTATGCATAAATAAAAATTTGAATCTCCGCATTTCACCCAATTGCCATGTAGGGGCGTATCGCATACGCCCGAATACGTCAACTAATCCACGTGGATGTCTTCAAGGCGTATGCGATACGCCCCTACATGGGATGTTTGGTAAAAGTATTGGCTTCTAACTCCCTTTAATTCCCTGAAATAACTCCTTATTGGTGAAATGCGGAATTCATATAAATAAATGTCGCGGGAAGTATAAAAAAACAGCCGGTCCGAATGTTCAGACCGGCTGTTTCTTACACTATAATGTCAAACCTGATTATTCAGCTTTTTCTTCGCTCCAGTCCATTGCTGCCATACGTTTGTAAGAATCGTAACGTTTCTTCGCCATCTTTTCGCAAGCTGCGAACAAGTCGGCTGCTTCTGTCGGATATTGTTTCATTACAGAAGCGAAACGTACTTCACCTTTCAGGTAATCCTGGAAGTTAGCCCAGTTCGGTTCTTTCGAGTCGAGCGAGAACGGATTCTTGCCTTCGTCTTCCAAAGCCGGGTTGAAACGCCACAAGTGCCAGTAACCGCATTCTACGGCCTTAGCCTCTTCTGCCTGGCTCTTACCCATACCTGCTTTCAATCCGTGGTTGATACACGGAGCGTATGCGATAACCAATGACGGACCAGGATATGCTTCTGCTTCGCGGATGGCTTTCAACGTCTGAGCCTGGTCGGCACCCATCGCAATCTGAGCTACATATACATAACCGTAAGTAGTGGCAATCAGACCAAGGTCTTTCTTGCGTACGCGCTTACCGGAAGCGGCAAACTTGGCGATAGCGCCCAGCGGAGTAGCCTTAGATGACTGGCCACCGGTATTCGAGTAAACTTCGGTATCCAATACGAGGATGTTTACGTCTTCGCCCGAAGCGATTACATGGTCGAGACCTCCGTAGCCGATATCGTAAGAAGCACCGTCACCACCGATAATCCACTGAGAACGTTTGATGAGGTAATCTCTGAACTCGTAGATAGTAGCGCAGTTCGGGCATTTATCCTTGGCGGCTTCTACCATCGGGATAATCTTTTCGGCAGCAGCTTTGCTATTGTCGGCATCGTTGCGTCCGTCAATCCATTCCTGGAATGCTTCCTTGTATTCAGCCGGAGTTTCATCCGAAGCGATAGCTGCCTTCATGGCATCTTCGATACGGTTGCGCAGCTTCTTGTTAGCCAATTCCATACCCAGACCGAATTCGCAGAAGTCTTCGAACAAAGAGTTTGCCCATGCCGGACCCTGGCCTTTTTCGTTCGTAGTGTACGGGGTAGAAGGAACAGAACCTGAGTAGATTGAAGAACATCCGGTAGCGTTAGAAACCATTTCACGGTCGCCGAACAACTGAGAAATCAGTTTCACATACGGAGTTTCACCACAGCCTGAGCAAGCACCCGAGAACTCAAAGAGTGGAGTAGCGAACTGAGAGTTCTTCACGTTCGACTTGATGTCTACCAAGTGCTGTTTGCTTGATACGTGTTCCGTGCAGTAAGTCCAGTTGTCTGCTTCTGCCAATTGGCTTTCCAGGTGTTTCATGGTCAGCGCCTTGCCACCCTTCTTCGGATTGCCCGGACAAACATCAGCACAGTTGCCGCAACCCAAGCAGTCGAGTACGTCAACCTGCATGCGGAAGGTCATGCCGTCGAATTGCTTGCCTACAGCCTTCAGGGTAGTGAAGTTTGCACCCTTCTGTTCTTCTGCATCGAGAACGAACGGACGGATAGCAGCGTGAGGACAAACGTATGCACACTTGTTACACTGGATACAGTTTTCAGCATTCCATTCTGGAACGAAAGCAGCTACGCCACGTTTTTCATATTTGGCAGTTCCTTGATACCAAGTACCGTCTTCGATGCCCTTGAATGCAGATACCGGCAGCAAGTCGCCGTCTTGTGCGTTGATCGGACGAACTACTTCGTTGATGAATGCCGGGTCGTTGTTTGCTGCGGCAGGTTCAACTTCCAGGTTAGCCCAAGCCGGGTCAACGGTCAGTTGCTTGTATTCGCCGCCGCGGTCAACGGCTGCATAGTTCTTGTTGACAACGTCTTCACCCTTCTTGCCGTAAGATTTCACGATGAACTTCTTCATCTGTTCTACCGCCAAGTCTACAGGGATAACGCCTGTGATGCGGAAGAATGCCGACTGCAGGATGGTGTTGGTACGGTTGCCCAAACCGATTTCCTGTGCAATCTGGGTAGCGTTGATATAGTAAACGGTGATGTTGTTTTCAGCAAAGTATTTCTTTACCTTGTTCGGCAGGTTCTTAGCCAGTTCATCGCCTTCCCAGATGGTGTTCAGCAGGAACGTACCGTTCTTGCGCAGACCACGGGTCACATCGTACATGTGCAGGTAAGCCTGAACGTGGCAAGCCACGAAGTTCGGGGTAGTTACCAGATAGGTAGAGTGAATCGGGTGGTCGCCGAAACGCAGGTGAGAGCAGGTGAAACCTCCCGACTTCTTCGAGTCGTAAGAGAAGTAAGCCTGGCAATATTTGTCGGTATTGTCACCGATGATTTTTACAGAGTTCTTGTTGGCACCTACCGTACCGTCTGCACCCAAACCGTAGAATTTAGCTTCGAATACGCCTTCTGCACCGAGAGCGATTTCTTCTTTCTGAGGCAGAGAAGTAAAGGTAACGTCATCCACAATACCGATAGTGAAGTGGTCTTTCGGCATCGGAAGTTCCAGATTTTCGTATACTGACAAGATTTGAGCCGGGGTAGTGTCTTTTGAACCCAGGCCATAGCGTCCGCCTACGATAAGCGGGGCATTTTCTTGTCCGTAGAATACGTCCTTGATGTCCAGATACAACGGTTCGCCGTTTGAACCCGGTTCTTTGGTACGGTCGAGCACTGCGATACGTTTCACCGTCTTAGGCATCTTTGCCAGGAAGTGTTTAGCCGAGAACGGACGATACAAGTGAACGGCAATCATACCTACCTTCTTGCCTTGAGCGGTCAGGTAGTCGATTGCTTCACGGGTAGCTTCTGTTACCGAACCCATAGCGATGATGATGTTTTCCGCATCTTCCGCACCATAGTAATCGAACAGACCGTAGTTGCGTCCCGTAATCTTGTTGATTTCGTTCATGTATTCTTCTACGATAGCCGGAACTGCTTCATAGTAAGGATTGCATGATTCTCTGTGTTGGAAGAAGTGGTCGGGGTTTTCAGCCATACCGCGTGCAACCGGTTTGTTCGGGGTCAGTGCGCGTTCACGGAACTCTGCCAAAGCTTTCTGGTCGATAAGCGGAGCGAGGTCTTCGTTATCCAGCTTTTCGATTTTCTGGATTTCGTGAGAGGTACGGAAGCCATCGAAGAAGTTCACGAACGGAACGCGAGACTTGATGGTAGCCAAGTGAGCCACACCTGCCAAGTCCATAACTTCCTGTACAGAACCTTCGCACAACATCGCGAAACCGGTCTGGCGGGTAGACATTACATCTTGGTGGTCGCCGAAGATACACAATGCGTGAGAAGCCAGCGTACGTGCCGATACATGGAATACGCAAGGAAGCAATTCACCTGCGATTTTGTACATGTTCGGAATCATCAGCAACAGACCCTGAGATGCAGTATAAGTAGTAGTCAATGCACCAGCCTGAAGCGAGCCGTGTACTGCACCGGCAGCACCGCCTTCAGATTGCATTTCCTGTACCAAAACAGTTTCGCCGAAGATGTTTTTACGACCTGCGGCAGCCCATTCGTCTACGTGCTCAGCCATGGTAGACGACGGAGTGATGGGGTAGATGGCAGCTACTTCCGTAAACATATACGAAATGTGAGCAGCAGCTTCATTACCATCACATGTGATAAATTTTTTTTGTTTAGTCATACAATTACTAATTATATTGTTAGGTAAATATATCGTTTCTTTTCTCTTTGTTGTCTAATACAGGAAACCGA
Organism: Bacteroides sp. An269; assembly: GCF_002159755.1. Classification (NCBI taxonomy): domain Bacteria; kingdom Pseudomonadati; phylum Bacteroidota; class Bacteroidia; order Bacteroidales; family Bacteroidaceae; genus Bacteroides; species Bacteroides sp. An269. The sequence continues at coordinate 2,715 of NZ_NFJG01000047.1, read as the reverse complement.
ACAACCACAGCGGAATCTGGTTGCCGTGTCCCAGTTCAGTCCTGTGCATGGCATAATAAACTCCAGGGTTGCTTTTTATCTTGTAGCCTTCTCCGCAGATACGGAAGTTCAAATTGCCGTCTACCAGAAAAGAAGTGCCTTTTTCTCCTTTGTTCACCTTGTGGTCTTTCCACAATGAGTTGACAAAGAAAGTCTCCAGCACGTCTTGTTCCTCCACCTTTACCGGATAGATGCTGTACATCAGGTTAGTGTTGTGCATCATGATTTTAGCCGGTTTTTTCGGGAAGACTTCTCCCTTCGGATATACCATGTTTATCAGCCGTGCGTCGGCAAGGTATTTGATGTAATTCATTACCGTAGCACGTGACGTCTGTATATCGGAAGCAAGCTGGCTGATGTTGGGCGCAACCGGTCCGTCTACCGCCAACAAATATAATAATTTTTTTATTCTTGAGAGATATTTCAGTTCAATTTGTTTGATAAGAAGAATATCCACTTCTATCATCATGTTCATGGTCTTCAGCAAATTCTCTGAAAAGTTACGTTTTTCAAGGAAGAATGGATAAAACCCATGGTGGATATAGTCTTGAAAATAATTGAGCGGATTGATGTGCGGAAGGATGGTTTTCGCAATATGTTCGTGTCCTGTCAGGATTTCGTCCAGAGTGTATGCAGAAAAGTGGTTACCCGTCTGCAAGTTCAGAAATTCACGGAATGAAAAGCCACGCAGGTTATACGATTGTACGATGCCGTTCAGTTCGGGGTTTTCTTCTTTCAGGCGCATTACAGAAGAGCCTGTAAATACGATCTTCAAGTTTGGGTAGCGCTCATAGCACGTGCGCAGGTCGTGGCTCCATTGCGGAAGTTTGAACACTTGGTCAATGAGAAGCACTTTGCCGCCACGCTTCACAAACTCACCTGCAAAATTAACCAGACTATATTGCGAAAAATAGAAATTGTTCATGTTTACAAACAGACACGAACGGTCATAGCCGAATTTTTCCTTCGCATATTGTAGTAGGAATGTGGTTTTCCCTACCCCGCGTGTGCCTTTGATGCCGATAAGGCGGGCGTTCCAGTCTATTTCGTCCATCAAGTCGCGTCGCACGGGGGCGTTGGTATGCTCAACCAGGTAATTATGTGTTCTGTAGAATGCTTCCATGAATTTCGATTTCTTCGGTGCAAATATACTAATAGTTCATTAATTTGCAAACTGGGGTTATCAAAATAATTAATTTTTTCATGTAACTTTGTGTATTATTTACCGTAGAGGGCACAGAAATACACGGAGGTTCTTTGTAATGTCTTGGGTTCTCTGTAAAGAATCGGATTAGGTCATGAAGAAAACGGTTTTTTTATTCAATCCGGAGAATGATATGGCACTTGCCAATTTTACTCCTTATTATAAGGTGCCAGCCGAAATACAGCGTATGGCTGCCGATTTGTCGGTGCTTCCTGCCTGGTATGCTCCTGCAGGCAGTATAGTAAAACTTCCTTCTATCGGGCGAATGCCTCATTGGGAAGAAGATGGTAATGGGGGGATGTTTTTTCCAGAAGTGGAATGGACGGCTGCATATCCTTCTGTAGCTTGGTCGCCTTGGGGCTGGAGTCCGGCATTGGTGCATACATTGAGGCAGGAGGAAGTAGATGAAGTGTATCTTCCTTCCGCCGGAATCTTGGCAGATATACGTGCCTTGTCGGGCAGGACAAGTGCTGTCCGAATCTTGCAGAGTTTTGCTGGTATGAAAGGAATATGTGGAGAGGCGTGTGCCTGTTTCACGTTGGAAGAGGTGCGTACGATAGTGGCAGGCTGGGGAAGATGTGTCTTGAAAGCTCCATGGTCGGGGAGTGGACGCGGATTGGCTTTTGTTTCCAACGAAACTTGGACAGCTTCAGTAGAAGGTTGGACTGCCCGTATCCTTCGTACACAAGGGGCGGTTATGGCAGAACCTATATATAATAAGGTGTGTGATTTCGCTATGGAGTTCCGTGCTGATGAGGATGGAAAGGTGTCGTTTGCCGGTTATTCGTTGTTCGAGACCGATGCTTTCGGCAATTACAAAGGCAATCTGCTGGCTTCTGATGGGACGATAGAGCATTGGCTTGAAGCATACATTTCACTTGAGACTTTATACGAAGTGCGGCAGCATCTGCTTGCAGTCTTGCCCCAATGGTTGGGTAGACGATATACTGGCTATTTAGGTATCGACATGATGGTTTGTCATGAAAAGGACTATATGCTCCATCCGTGTGTCGAAATCAACTTGCGGATGAATATGGGTGTACTTTCACGCCTTTTCTTCGACCGTTATGTATGTCCCACCGCCTGTGGGCGTTTCGTTATCGAGCATTATCCTGCTTCGGGCGAAGCCCTGAGGTTTCACGCATATATGCAAGATGCATATCCTGTCAGGTTGGTTGGGGGAAGGTTGGAAAGTGGTTATGTATCACTTACTCCCGTAGGCGAAGACACACGTTATCAGGCATACGTCCTGTTCCCTATTACCGAAATCGTATAGTCGGTCAGATATGAAATGCATCCAATTCTGACATACTCTCTGTGTTACAGGCAATATGCTTAAAATAAAATTAGAATCCGATTGATTTTTAGTTCCTATGTTTGTAATGTGCTAGCAAAATAGCATAAAGCCAAGAGAATTATTAAATTTGTAAATGAAAGAAATAACTTAATACCCCCATGACTTTATGCGTAAA
>NZ_NFJG01000046.1:0-28737 GCF_002159755.1 Bacteroides sp. An269 | reverse complement strand
ACAAGATTTCAAAGGCAAGAAAATGGCGGTACTTTGGTTGCGGTATCTGACGGAAATAGACGAGCATACGCGGCAAGCCCCCAAAGAGTTATTAGAGAATCCGGAAATCAGTAAGGCGGTGACGCAAATCGAAGAATCCGCCTTCAGCGATGCCCAACTGTGGTGGTATGATGACTTTTGGGATGCCGTGCGGGTGGAAAATACCTTGATAAGTGATGCTTTGCGGGAAGGCAGGCAAAAGGGCATGGAAGAAGGCAGGCAAGAAGGCATACAGGAAGGCATCCGACAAAACAACATCCAAAATGCCCGTGGCATGAAAGCAGAAGGTATCCCGACGGGAACCATCGCTAAAATCACCGGACTTTCGCCGGATGAAATTGAGAAATTGTAATCAATCTAAACTTACGCGGCAATACCTGCCACACATAAATAAAGCAGCCAATCCGCAAGGGCTGACTGCTTTATTTTGATGTAAGAAGACTATTTCTTTTGATAGATATTCATCACACATGCCGCATAAAATTCTCGCCCCAGAAATGATATGCTAACTTCTCTAGTATATTGTTTACCGACGCCAAAATTTCCGGTAGCAGGTAAATCTTCTATTTCCATATTAAACTTATGTTCTGGCCAATATTCTGAAAAATCAATACGCCGTCCATCTATAATCAAAAATTGGTCATAACATCTGATGAACACTCTTACTTTATACAACGGTTGGTACTGATTATTGTAACACTAAAATATTATTTAGATTTTCTACTTCTACTGTTGAAGTCAAGATTTTAAAACCTTCAAAATTTCCACCTTCTGTTGCTCCTTCTATGGAAATAAGCACTACTACCATCAGCATATGTATCTTCTACTTCTTTAACAGGAGAATTTTTCTGCGAGGTCTGTGCTCCATAATTGGTAAATAGCAGATGTGCGTGTAGCCCAATAATAATCCGTAAATTGGCTGGTTGTAAGTGCATGTCAGCTGTATATGTTTTAAATGAAAGAGCCGTGGCTTCTTATTTAGAAAAAAACGGGTGCGCTTGCTTTTTTCTCGTTTTTTTGTTTCTTTTGTAATCGAAAACAAACAAAGCCTTTCATCTTATTATGCTGAAAAAACAGATTCTTATTGCATTGTTTATTATACTGGCATGTGCCGGAAGTCGTGCACACCGCTATATGTTCAAGCATTTGGAAGTAGCCGACGGGCTTTCCAGCAATACGGTTTATTCTATTTATCAGGATCGGGACGGATTTATGTGGTTCGGTACGCGGAATGGGTTGAACCGTTATGATGGGTATACTTTCCGCGTGTTCCGGCATTTGAATAATGACCCGTATTCGTTGCCCGATAATGTGGTAGTAAATATTTGTGAGAGTCCCGAAGGCAAGCTTTGGATAAAGACAGAACGTGAATATGCTTTGTTTGATAAAGATAAAGGGATTTTTATCAATGATTTGAGCGGATTTATGAAACAATTGGGCAGCAACGCTAAAAATCCGTTGTATGTTTATGTAGACAAGAAAGGATATACGTGGCTGTATGTTGCCGGAGAGGGGTGTTACCGCTATAAACAAGGAGAAGAGCCGAAAGTCTTTGTATTGCGGGAAAACGGCTTGCCTGTATCGGGTATCAGTGTGGTGGGAGAGTGCCGTGACGGGATTTTGTTGTTGTATGATAATGGGTTGCTGGTCTGCATCGGGCGTGACGAACTGGATCTGAAATGGAAAAGAGATGATATACCGGCTCAACTTCCGAAGGGGAAATACGTTCAGTTTTCGCTTTTTACGGATGCTGATGATTGCGTATGGATATATAGCGTAACGGGTTTGTGGGTATATGATGTGCCAACCGGACGCTGGCGTGATGATTTGGCCGCTCACTGGAAACATCAGACAGACTTTGTACATGCGGTGACGCAGGATAAGACCGGATGCATTTGGCTGGCAAAGGAATATAAAGGCATTGACGTGTTCGACAAAAAGACTGGCGAGGTCGTGAATCTGACAAATCATGCAGACGATGAACGTAGCTTGTGCCACAATACGGTGTATCAGCTTTATGTCGACCGTAACGGTTTGGTATGGGCAGGTACTTACAAGAAAGGCCTTTCGTATTACGGAGAAAGTATTTTCAAGTTTCATTTCCAGTCTTTGGGCGATATTACGTGCATCGAACAGGAAGATGCGCATCGGTTGTGGCTGGGAACCAACGATGACGGGTTGCTTTTATGGAATGTCAAGACACGCAAGTTTGAGGAATATGGTTCCCGGCGGATTGATTCGAATCCGATTGTTGCACTGCTGAAAGCACGTGACGGGAAATTATGGGCTGGCACTTTCAATGGCGGATTGTATTGTCTGGATAAGGGAAAGACAGTCCGGTATACCATGGCGGATGGCTTGTCGAGTAACAATGTCTGGGACTTGGTGGAAGACCGGGAAGGTAATCTGTGGATTGGGTATCTGGATGCAGGGATGCAATGCTTTCATCCGCAAACTGGTAAAATGGAAACCTACACGACTGCCAATTCGGATTTGCCCGACAACCTGATTAATTCGCTTTGCCTTTTGCCTGACAATACGCTGGTCATTGGTACGGTGGGTGTAGCATGCATGAACTTGCAGGACAGGACGATTTACAAGGTTCCGTCGATGTCGGGAGAGCGAAACGATTTTGGGGTCAACCAGGTCTTTGGAGACAGCCGGGGGCTGGTATGGATTGCCACTCTTGAAGGATTGAAAATGTATGACCCGAAATCTCAAGTCTTGAGAGACTTTCCCGAAATTACAGGCGAGGAAGGGGAGATGATTTCGGGGATTGCTGAAGACCATGGGCATAATCTGTGGGTATCATCGACACGGAGGATGGTTCATATCAAAGTGTTGCATCAGGGCGAGGAAGGCTATTCGTTTGAACCGCATGTGTATGGTAATGCGGACGGGCTTCAGAATTGCGATTTCAACTTGCGTTCCATCAAGACTCTGAAAAACGGAACGATTGTGGCGGGAGGACTGTATGGCTTGAATATTTTTAATCCAAGTGAAATCAGTTACAATAAGCAGTTGCCCAATGTCTTGTTCTCCGGCCTGTCCTTGTTTGACAAGGAGGTGGAGGTAGGCAAAACGTATGACGGCAATCTGATATTGCCCGAAGACTTGAACAAGGTCCGTAAGGTGGAATTGGATTACAGGCAGAATATTTTTACCATAGAACTGGCTACGGATAATTTCATCTTGCCGGAAAAGGCCTTTTTCCGGTATAAGCTGGAAGGAATCAGTAAGGACTGGTTATCGCTTCCACCAGGTATCCACAGGCTTGTATTCACCAATCTGAATCATGGCGTTTATACACTAAAGGTGAAGGCGGTCAATAGCGATGGCTATGAAAGCAAGGAGATGGCACAACTGAAATTGATTGTGCGTCCTCCCTTTTGGTTGTCGTGGTGGGCTTACCTGCTTTATATAATTATAGGTGTAAGTGCCTTGTTGTTTGCCCGGCGTTTGACTTTGAAGCGTGAACGTGAAAAGTTCCGCATGCAGCAGATAGAGCAAGAAGCAGCCCGGAAGGAGGAAATCAATCAGATGAAGTTCCGTTTCTTTACCAACATCAGCCACGAATTGCGTACGCCATTGACTTTGATTATTGCCCCGCTGGAAGAGTTGTTGAAGAAAACGGCAGAGGATGAATCGCAGCGTAATGTGTTGCAGCTGATGTATCGCAATGCGCAGCGTCTGCTGATGTTGGTCAACCAGTTGCTGGACTTCCGGAAAGGAGAGATGAGCGGGCATCACTTGTCGTTGTCGGAAGGAGATATTGTGGGGTATATCCATGAGGTCTGCAATTCGTTTTTGTCAATGGCAGACAAGAAGCATATCCGGTTTTCTTTCTTTTCGGGGGTGGATGCGTTTTCGATGGCTTTCGATGCCGACAAGATAGGGAAGGTGGTGATGAACCTGCTTTCCAATGCCTTTAAGTTTACTCCTGAGGGCGGACGTGTCACCGTGATGCTGGAGTATGTGGAAGGCGATTCGAACGTATTCGAGATAAAGGTTTCAGATACAGGAATCGGCATCCCCGACGGTGAAAAGGAACATATCTTCGAGCGTTTTTACCAGACAGAGCATAAGGGGCAGGATGAAATGACGGGAAGCGGCATCGGCTTGAGCCTGGTGCGGGATTTTGTCAGGCTGCATGACGGTACGGTGGAAGTCTTTGATAACATCGGTACGGGAGCAGTATTTGTGGTATGCTTGCCGGTAAGGCATGTCGACGTAAAGGCAGAATTGCCTAAACCGGTATGTGTGCCTATGGATGAAGGGCAGGAGACGGTAATGGCGTCAACCGACCGGAAGGATTTCCCGCTTTTGCTTGTCGTGGATGACAACGAGGATTTCCGTTTGTTTATGCGGCATAGTCTGGAATTGCAATACCGGGTAGAGGTTGCCTCGAACGGGCAAGAGGCTTTGTCTAAGATACAGGAGTTACAGCCTGATTTGGTCATCAGCGATGTGATGATGCCCGGTATGGATGGAAACGAACTGTGCAGGCTGATAAAAAGAGACAAGCGTACGGCACACATCCCGGTTATCCTGCTGACGGCGCGTCAGGCGGTGGAATCGAAAGTGAAAGGACTGGAGACGGGAGCGGACGACTATGTGACCAAACCTTTCAACATGACTGTATTGGTGTTGCGCATCCGGAAACTGATAGAATTGAGCCGTTATCATCGGTCTGCACAAACATCGACCATAGACCCGGCTCCGAGCGAAATACTCATTACGTCCTTGGATGAAAAGCTGATAGAGAAAGCAGTGAAATATGTGGAAGAAAACATTTCGAGAAGCGATTTGTCGGTAGAGGAATTGAGCCGTGAACTGGGGATGAGCCGTGTGCACCTTTATAAGAAGTTGTTGCAGATTACCGGAAAGACTCCCATTGAGTTTATCCGGGTTATCCGGTTGAAAAGAGCAGCCCAGTTGTTGCGTGAAAGCCAGCTGCATGTATCGGAGATTGCCTATGAAGTAGGTTTTAACAACCCTAAATATTTCAGCCGTTACTTTAAGGAGGAATTTGGCGTTTTGCCCTCTGCCTATCAGGAAAAAGAGGGTAAATAACAAATGATACCCCATACGGAAACAAATGAAGCCCGAATGGATGATATACGTTCCTTGTATAAAACATTTGAAATCATTTGTTGAGAGAACAATGATTATCTTTGTAATCAAAGAATTTTATTGTTTAACTTTAAACATGGGTATATGGTGAAAATGAAAAACATTTCTTGTTGCCTGCTCGCCGGATTATTGCTTGGTGCATGTTCCGGAAACGTTTATGAAGAGACAGACAAGGGTGTAATCGTAAAAGTACAGCAAAAAGGTGACACAGATGTGCGTCTGGTCCGTTTTCAGGTGATGGGTGAAAAACTTATCCACGTGTCGGCGACTCCTGAAAAGAAATTTGCCGACCGGCAAAGTTTGGTTGTTGTTCCTCAAACGGAGCAGACTCCCTTTACGGTAGCGCAACAAGGCGATACCATTACGGTATCTACCGATGAGGTGCGTGCTTCGGTGCTGGCGTCTACGGGTGAAGTATGGTTTACCGATGAAGACGGTAACATGATTCTGCAGGAAAACAAAGGGGGAGGGAAAACATTTGCTCCGATCGAAGTAGAAGGCACGAAGGGATATACTATCCGTCAGGTATTCGAGTCGCCCGATGACGAGGCGTTCTATGGCCTGGGGCAACATCAGGCGGATGAGTTCAACTACAAAGGTAAGAATGAGGAGTTGTTCCAATACAATACGAAGGTGTCTGTGCCTTTTATCGTATCGAACAAGAATTACGGTGTGCTGCTTGACAGTTATTCGCTCTGCCGTTTCGGTAATCCCAATGATTATTCACAATTGGGGGAAGTGTTCAAACTTTATGACAAGGATGGAAAAGAAGGTGCCATTACCGGTACATACGTGCCTGCCGAAGGTTCAGGTGCGGAGACCTTGGTACGCCGTGAGGATTCGCTCTATTTCGAGCATCTGGTAAGAGGCGATTTGGGACATGTGGTGAACTTGCCTAAAGATTTTCCTTTCTATGGTTCGAAGGTGACGTATGAAGGTTCTATCGAACCGTCGGAAAGCGGAGAATTCAAGTTTATTCTGTATTATGCGGGATATACAAAGATATACATCGATAACCAGCTGGTGGTGCCTGAACGTTGGCGTACGGCGTGGAACCCGAACAGCTATAAGTTCTCGGTCAATCTGGAAGCCGGCAAGCGTGTACCGCTCAAAGTGGAATGGATTCCCGATGGAGCCGTATCTTATTCCGGGCTTCGTGTATACAGTCCGGTAGATCCGAAAGAACAGGGCAAGCAATCGTGGTGGAGCGAAATGACGCAGCAACTGGATTATTATTTTATCGCGGGTGACGATATGGACGAGGTCATCAGCGGCTACCGTACGCTGACGGGCAAGTCGCCGATTATGCCGAAATGGGCGATGGGGTATTGGCAAAGCCGTGAGAAATACAATACGCAAGCCGAAATGCTGGGTGCCTTGAAAGGGTTCCGCGACCGTCGGATTCCTATTGACAACATCGTGCTTGACTGGAACCACTGGTCCGAAAACGCTTGGGGAAGCCACGAGTTCGACAAGGCACGTTTCCCCAATCCGAAAGCGATGGTAGATTCTATTCACGCCATGCACGGACGGATGATGATTTCCGTATGGCCGAAATTCTATACGACAACCGAACATTTCAAGGAATTTGATGAGAAGGGCTGGATGTACCAGCAATCGGTAAAGGACAGCCTGAAGGACTGGGTAGGTCCGGGTTATACGTACGGATTCTATGATGCCTATAGTGCCGATGCACGCAAGTTGTTCTGGAACCAGATGTACGAGCATTATTATCCGTTGGGCATTGATGCCTGGTGGATGGATGCCAGCGAGCCGAACGTGCGCGATTGTACTGATTTGCAATACCGCAAGGATTTGTGCGGTCCTACGGCATTAGGCTCCTCGGCTGAATACTTCAATGCTTACGCTTTGATGAATGCCGATGCTATCTATAACGGCCAGCGTGGAGTAGACAACAATAAACGTGTATTCTTGCTGACTCGTTCGGGCTTTGCCGGATTGCAGCGTTATTCTACCGCTACGTGGAGCGGTGACATCGCTACCCGTTGGGAAGACATGAAGGCACAGATATCAGCCGGACTGAACTTTGCCATGAGCGGCATTCCATATTGGACGATGGACATTGGCGGATTCTGTGTAGAAAACCGTTACGTGGCAGGTCAGAAGCAATGGAACGAGACAAAGACCGAGAATGCCGACTATAAGGAATGGCGTGAGCTGAATACGCGTTGGTTCCAGTTCGGCGCGTTCTGTCCGCTGTACCGTGCCCATGGTCAGTATCCGTTGCGCGAACCGTGGGAAATTGCTCCAGAAGGGCATCCGGCTTATAATTCCATTGTTTATTATACGAAGTTGCGCTACAACCTGATGCCGTATATCTATTCTCTGGCAGGCATGACCTGGTTTAAGGATTATACGATTATGCGTCCGCTGGTGATGGATTTCACATCTGATACGAATGTAAATAACATCGGTGACCAGTTTATGTTCGGTCCTTCCTTTATGGTATCTCCGGTATATGAATACGGTGCCCGTTCGCGTGAGGTTTATTTCCCGAAAGCGGAAGGTTGGTATGATTTCTATACCGGCAAGTTCCAGCAGGGTGGTGTGAAGGCAGATGTGAAAGCTCCTTACGAGCGTGTACCGCTTTACGTACGTGCCGGTTCTATCGTTCCGTTCGGTGAGGATATGCAATATACCGATGAAAAACCGGTAGATCGCATTGTACTTTATGTATATCAAGGTGCCGATGGAGAGTTTACGCTGTACGAAGACGAAGGTGTGAACTACAACTACGAGCAGGGCAAGTATGCCATGATTCCGATGGAATACGATGAGGAAGAAAAGACTTTGACCATCGGCAAGCGTGAGGGTTCATTCTCCGGAATGCTGGAGAAACGTACCTTTACCGTGGTAAAGGTGAATCCCGATAAGGCACAACCTTTCGACTTGAATGTCAAAGGTGTAACGGTGGACTATACGGGTGAAGAAGTTTCGGTGAAATTATAAATGTGATGATTGTGTGAAACGCAGATTAGTGCGGATTTCCTCAGATTAATTATAGTCAATCTTTCGCAAAACAATTTTGTTCTACTATAATAATGATATCTGCGTTAATCTGCAGGAATCTGCGTTTCAATAATTAATTAAGATAAAATGGTGAAGAAATTAGCTTCTCTTTTATGCGGAGTATGTTGCCTGCTTTTAGCTTCGTGTGCGGCATCTCCGGAAAAAGTCCGTGAGAAGATAGACTTCAACGACGGCTGGCGTTTCCTGTTAGGAGACGAACCGCAAGCGGAAGAAGTCGGTTTTTCAGATGCGGACTGGCGTGCGCTCGACTTGCCTCATGATTGGGCGATAGAGGGCGACTTCAGTCAGGATAATCCGTCCGGTACAGGCGGAGGGGCTTTGCCCGGAGGCATCGGATGGTACCGTAAGACTTTCGTTCCCGATAAAGCCGATGCGGATAAGAAGTTCCGTATCGTGTTCGATGGGGTCTATATGAATTCGGAAGTATTTCTTAACGGTGTATCTCTGGGGCATCGTCCGTATGGATACATTACTTTCAGTTACGACCTTACCCCGCATCTCAAGTGGGGCGAAAAGAATGTGCTTGCCGTGCGTGTGGACAATTCCGAACAGCCTAATTCACGCTGGTATTCGGGATGCGGCATTTACCGGAATGTATGGCTGGTGAAGACCGGTGCAGTGCATGTGGCTGAATGGGGAACGTATGCTACGGTGAGTGAGGTGAGTGATGCGCAGGCGGATTTGGATATTCAGACCCGTGTGGCAAATGAATCAGCTATGCCTGCTCAGGTGAAGGTGCATTCTTCTTTGCTGGATGCGGAAGGGCTTATCGTTGCAAGTGGAGAAACGGACTGTTTCGTAGAAGCTGGGAAGGAAACCGAGGTCTCGCAACAGCTAAAGGTCGGGAATCCCGAACGGTGGGATATTGATACACCTTATTTATATACCTTATTGACCGAAGTGGTACAAGAAGGGAAACAGGTCGACCGTTATGAAACGCCTGTAGGTATCCGTTCGTTTTCTTTTGATGCCGAAAAGGGATTTATCCTTAACGGAAGACCGATGAAGATAAACGGGGTATGCATGCATCACGATTTGGGATGCTTGGGAGCGGCGGTCAATGTGCGTGCCATGGAACGCCAGCTGGAAATCCTGAAAGAGATGGGATGCAACGGCATCCGGTGTTCGCACAATCCTCCTGCGCCCGAATTGCTCGACTTGTGCGACCGGATGGGGTTCATCGTCATGGATGAGGCGTTCGACATGTGGCGCAAGAAGAAGACTTCGCACGACTATGCCCGCTATTTCGATGAGTGGTATGAACGGGATTTGCGCGATTTCATCTTGCGCGACCGCAACCATCCCTCCATATTTATTTGGAGCATCGGCAACGAAGTGTTGGAGCAGTGGAGCGATGCCAAAGCCGATACGTTAAGTCTGGAAGAAGCGAACCTGATTCTGAACTTCGGGCATTCGGCGGATATGTTGGCAAAAGAAGGGGAGATGAGTGTCAATTCATTGCTGGCAAAGAGGCTGGCTGAGTTTGTAAAGGCACTCGACCCGACACGTCCCATTACGACCGGATGCAATGAACCGAATCCGGCAAACCATTTGTTCAAGTCGGGAGCTATGGACATTATCGGGTACAATTATCATAACGCGAATATTCCCGATGTGCCTAAGAATTTCCCCAACAAGCCTTTTATAATTACCGAAAGCAATTCGGCTCTTGCCACACGCGGGTATTACCGGATGCCGAGCGATAAGGTTACCGTTTGTCCCGACCGTTGGGACAAGCCGTATTACGACCCGACTTTCGCTTGCTCGGCATACGACAATTGCCATGTGCCTTGGGGAAACACGCATGAGGAAACCATAAAGCTGATTCGTGACAATGCTTTCATCAGCGGGCAATATGTGTGGACGGGATTCGACTATATCGGCGAGCCTACTCCTTACGGATGGCCTGCACGCAGCTCGTATTTCGGCATCGTCGACCTTGCCGGATTTCCGAAGGATGCCTATTACCTCTATCAGGCGGAGTGGTCGGACAAGCCTGTACTCCATCTTTTCCCGCACTGGAACTGGACGCCGGGACAGGATATTGATATGTGGTGCTATTACAACAATGCCGACGAGGTGGAACTTTTTGTCAACGGCAAGTCGCAAGGCGTGAAGGCGAAGACTCCTGATTGCCTGCATGCGGCATGGCGTGTCAAGTTCGAGCCGGGAAGCGTGAAGGTGGTGGCACGTAAAGAAGGCAAGGTAGTAGGCGAGAAAGAAATCCGTACAGCTGGAACCCCTGCCCAAATCCGCCTGACTCCCGACCGTTCCAACTTGTATGCTGATGGGCGTGACTTGAGTTTCGTAACGGTAGAGATTTTGGATAAGGATGGCAATCTGTGTCCGAACGCCGACAATTTGGTCCGTTTTCAGGTAGAAGGCAATGCCTTTATAGCCGGAGTGGATAACGGAAGCCCCATTTCGATGGAGCGGTTCAAGGACAATAAGCGCAAGGCTTTTTACGGCAAGTGCCTCGTGGTGTTGCAAAACACGGGAGATGCCGGAGGTGCCCGCCTGAAGGCGGTTTCCGATGGCTTGCGTGATGCAGAAGTATCGATAACAGCAGAATAAAATTATAAAACAGAAAACCATGAAAAAACAATTATTGACAATATGTGCAGGTGTGGCGTTATCCCTGTCTGCACCGATGGCGCAAACGGTGGAAACGCTTCCGGTGTATTTGGACGACAGCCAGCCGATAGAAGCGCGCGTGCAGGATGCCTTGAGCCGGATGACGGTAGAGGAAAAGGCACGCCTGAGTTATGCGCAGGGAAAATTCAGTTCGCCCGGATGTCCGCGTCTGGGCATTCCTGAACTGTGGTATTCCGACGGCCCTCACGGGGTACGTGCCGAAATCAATTGGAACGACTGGGGATATGCCGGATGGACCAGCGACAGTTGTACGGCTTTTCCGGCATTGACATGCCTTGCTGCTACATGGAATCTTGAACTTTCGGGCAAATACGGAAAAGCATTGGGCGAAGAAGCCTTATATCGTGGCAAGGACGTGCAGCTGGGACCGGGCGTGAACATATACCGCACGCCTTTGAACGGACGTAATTTTGAATATATGGGCGAAGACCCCTATCTCGCCGCCGAGATGTGTGTGCCTTACATTCAGGAGTTGCAGAAGAACGGAGTAGCGGCTTGCGTGAAACATTACGCGCTCAACAATCAGGAATTGTGGCGCGGGCATATCGATGTGGAGGTGAGCGACCGTGCCTTGTACGAAATCTATCTGCCTGCATTCAAGGCGGCGGTAGAGCGGGGCGGGGCATGGAGCATCATGGGATCTTATAATAAAGTACGCGGTACGCACGCCACGCATCACAAGCTTTTGAATAATGACATTCTGAAAGGCGAATGGAAGTTCGACGGGTGTGTGGTGACCGACTGGGGAGCGGCACACGATACGTACGAAGCCGCCATGTACGGGCTTGACCTCGAAATGGGCTCTTACACCAACGGATTGACCTCGGAGTCGGAGTTCGGTTATGATGACTATTATTTGGGTAAAGCTTACTTGAAGATGATAAAAGAAGGCAAGATTCCGATGGAGGTGGTCGATGACAAGGCAGGGCGCGTGCTCCGTCTGATTTTCCGCACGGCGATGAACCGCAAAAAGTCTTTCGGCTCGATGGCTTCGCCGGCGCATTATCAGGTGGCATACGAAGTGGCAACCGAGGGGACAGTGCTCCTGAAGAACGGAAACGGGAAGAAACAGGCAGGCTTGCTTCCGGTTGTTCCCGGCGCGTATAAAAACATCCTTGTGGTAGGCGACAATGCGGTGCGCAACCTGATGCAGGGAGGAGGCTCTTCGGAACTGAAGCCCAAAGATTTCATTTCTCCCTTGGACGGTTTGCGTAAAAAGTACGGCAATGTGACGTATGCGCAAGGTTATAAGGCAGGGCGTCCGATGTATGGCAATGTGGAAGAGATTCCGCAGGCGGTGATGGATTCGTTGCGTGAGGATGCCGTGGCAAAGGCGAAGGAAGCCGACTTGGTCATTTATGTAGGCGGACTGAACAAGAACCATCAGCAGGATTGCGAGGCGGGCGACCGCATTACCTATAACTTGCCTTTCGGGCAAGATGAACTGATTCGTTCGTTGCTCGGAGTGAATAAGAATATGGTAGTCGTTTTGATAAGCGGGAATGCGGTGGCGATGCCGTGGCTCGATGACGTTCCGTCTGTGGTGCAGACTTGGTATTTGGGTACGATTACCGGAAATGCGTTGGCAGATGTGCTGAGCGGCGAAGTCAATCCCAGTGGGAAACTTCCTTTCTCTTACCCTGTGAAACTGGAAGACTGCCCAGCCCACGCTTTCGATGCGCTTTGCTATCCGGGCGACAGCATCCGTGAAGTATATAAGGAAGACATTCTTGTGGGGTACCGCTGGTATGACACCAAGAAAATTGAACCGATGTTCCCGTTCGGCTATGGGATGAGTTACACGACTTTCGAATACGGCAAACCGGCGGTTTCGGCTAAGGCGATGAATCAAGACGGAAGCCTTACGGTTTCGGTAAAAGTAAAGAATACGGGAACGGTAGCCGGCAAGGAGATTGTCCAGCTTTACATCGGCGACGAGAAGTGCTCCGTGTTTCGTCCTGTAAAGGAGCTGAAAGGCTTCCGAAAAGTGGCTCTTCGTCCGGGTGAAGAAAAAGAAGTGACTTTCACCGTTACTCCCGATGCTTTGAAATTCTTCGATGATAAGCGTCACGAATGGGTAGCGGAGCCGGGTAAGTTCAAGGCGTATATCGGCGCATCGTCTGCGGATATACGCGGTACGGTTTCGTTCGAACTGCTGTAAGTCTTTTGAGGATAATAGATCGGACGCAAAATATAAAGTCAAGGATGTTATGTTTTTTGGCTTTTGCAGAAGCAAAAATAAAAACTCTGTGTCTTTGTATCTTTGCGTTCGATTTATTTTTCTAACTTTGCATCCTCAAAAAAGAAGATAATGGCAGAAGTACGAAGAACGACGCGCATCCCGAAGGCTGTAAAGACCAAGCCGGTGGATGAATATGGACATCTCCAGCCTCAGGCACCCGAGCTGGAAGAAGCGGTATTGGGGGCATTGATGATTGAAAAGGATGCTTATTCACTGGTGAGTGAAATATTGCGTCCTGAATCATTTTATGAACATCGTAATCAGCTGATTTATGCAGCTATAACTGACCTTGCTATCCAACAGAAGCCGATTGATATTCTTACGGTGACCGAGCAGCTGCGTTCAAGAGGCAATCTGGAAGAGGTGGGAGGACCTTTTTATATCACCCAGCTTAGTGGTAAAGTGGCTTCGTCTGCCCATATCGAATACCATGCACGTATTATCGCTCAGAAATTTCTGGCACGTGAATTGATATCATTCACCAGCGCCATTCAGACCAAAGCTTTCGATGAAACACAGGATGTAGACGACTTGATGCAGGAGGCCGAAGGAAAGCTCTTTGAGATTTCCCAGCAAAATATGAAGAAGGACTACACACAGATTAATCCTGTCATTCAAGAAGCATATGAAATGTTGCAGAAAGCAGCAGCACGTACAGATGGTCTGAGCGGTTTGTCCAGTGGCTTTCACCAACTTGATAAAATGACGTCAGGATGGCAGAATTCCGACCTTATCATTATTGCAGCCCGTCCGGCAATGGGAAAGACGGCGTTTGTACTTTCGATGGCGAAAAATATGGCGGTCAATAATAAAGTTCCTGTTGCTTTGTTTTCGCTCGAAATGAGTAACGTACAGCTGGTGAACCGTTTGATAGTGAATGTATGTGAAATACCTGGTGAGAAAATCAAGAGCGGGCAATTGGCTCCTTATGAATGGGGACAGCTTGATTATAAAATAAAAGAATTGTATGATGCTCCGCTTTATGTGGATGATACACCTTCGCTTTCTGTTTTCGAATTGCGGACTAAGGCACGGAGATTGGTGCGTGAACACGATGTGAAAGTGATTATTATCGACTATCTTCAGTTAATGAATGCCAGTGGTATGTCGTATGGAAGTCGACAGGAAGAGGTGAGTACAATCTCCCGTTCGCTTAAGGGACTGGCAAAGGAATTGAATATTCCTATTATTGCATTGAGTCAGCTGAATCGTGGTGTAGAAAACCGTGAAGGCATTGATGGTAAGCGTCCTCAGTTGAGCGATTTGCGGGAATCAGGAGCCATCGAGCAGGATGCAGATATGGTGTGTTTTATCCACCGCCCTGAATATTACAAGATTTATCAGGACGAGAAAGGTAATGATTTGCATGGAATGGCAGAGATTATCATTGCCAAGCACCGTAATGGTGCCGTCGGAGATGTGCTTCTCCGTTTCCGGGCAGAGTATGCACGTTTTCAGAATCCTGATGATGACCTGATTGTGCCTATGCCAGGAGAGGAACATACTTCGCCAGTACTTCGTTCGAAGATAAATAGTGGTGGAAGCCAAGGATATATGCCTCCTACTCCTGCTGATATACCTCCTCAGTCGGAGAATCCCTTTGGTGCTCCTATGCCTGATGTCCCGTTTTGAAAATTGGAATGAATCCCCCAATTGTCCAAAGCACACACGAAAACGGAAACATCAAGACGGGAAAAGCTTTTTGTAGAGATTCAAAACAGTTTCTAGGTCTTGGATAATTTTGATGAACAAGAATATATAGGATATAAATATGAAGTCGGATATAGAAATAGCACGCAGCATCGAGCTGAAGAAAATCAAGCAGGTGGCTTGGAGTTACGGGTTACCCGGAGATGAGATTTTGAACTACGGGCGATACATTGCCAAAGTGCCCGAAACATTGATAGATGAAGAGAAGGTAAAGCGGAGCAACTTGATACTGGTGACAGCCATCACGCCCACCAAGGCCGGTATCGGAAAGACTACGGTTTCTATTGGACTTGCCTTGGGGTTGAATCGCATTGGACGGAAAGCCATCTGTGCCTTACGTGAGCCATCGCTTGGTCCTTGTTTCGGAATGAAAGGCGGTGCTGCTGGAGGTGGCTACGCACAGGTGCTCCCGATGGACAAAATCAATCTTCATTTTACGGGTGATTTCCATGCCATTACCTCGGCACATAATATGATTGCTGCCTTGTTGGATAACTATATGTATCAGAACCGCGATAACGGCTTTGCCATGAAGGAAGTGCTGTGGAATCGTGTGTTGGATGTGAACGACCGTGGTTTGCGTTATATCGTGACGGGATTGGGAGGAAAAACCAATGGCATTACCCGGGAGTCAAGTTTTGATATCACTCCGGCATCTGAAATCATGGCTATCCTTTGCCTGGCAACAGATGAGGCGGATTTGCGTCGTCGTATCGAGAATATTTTGCTGGGTTTCACCGTTGATAACAAACCTTTTACGGTGAAAGACTTGGGAGTGGCAGGAGCTATTACCGTATTGCTGAAGGATGCCATAGCCCCCAACTTGGTGCAGACCACTGAGCACACACCGGCATTTGTTCATGGGGGACCTTTTGCCAACATTGCTCACGGTTGTAATTCCATCTTGGCCACCAAGTTGGCGATGACCTTCGGCGACTACGTGATTACGGAAGCCGGATTCGGTGCGGATTTGGGAGCAGAGAAATTTTACGATATCAAGTGCCGTAAGTCGGGCTTGCAACCCAAGCTGACCGTTATTGTAGCTACGGCGCAGGGATTGAAAATGCACGGCGGCGTGAGTCTTGACAAAATCAAGGAGCCAGATTTGGAAGGATTGGAAAAAGGCTTTGCCAATCTTGACAAGCATATTGAGAACCTGCGCTCGTTCGGTCAGACGATTGTAGTGGCATTTAACCGTTACGCCAACGATACGGAAGAGGAAATTGAAGCTATCCGTCGCCATTGTACCACGATGGGTGTGGGTTTTGCCGTTAACAATGCTTTTACCGAAGGTGGAGCCGGAGCTATGGAATTGGCAGAGCTGATAGTGGACACCATTGAGAACAAACCTTCACAGCCTCTGCGCCTTGCATATGAGGACACCGATAGCATCGAGGAAAAGATAGAGAAAGTGGCTTGCAACTTGTATGGTGCCGCTGAAGTGACTTACAGCATCACGGCGCGCAAGAAAATCAAGATAGCTGAAGCACTGGGTTATGAGAAATTCCCCATCTGTATTGCCAAGACTCAGTATTCGTTTTCCACTGACCCCAAGCTCTATGGTGTGGCGAAGGACTTTGAGTTTCATGTGCGTGACATTGTTCTTAATGCCGGTGCTGAGATGCTGGTGGTGATAGCTGGCGAGATTATGCGTATGCCGGGATTGCCCAAAGAGCCGCAAGCCCTACACATTGATATTGTGAATGGAGAGATAGAAGGATTGTCGTGAGTGTCTTATTTATGACTATTGTTTTTTCCTTGTGAATGTCCTATTCCGCCAATAAATATGTCTGCAAAACGAAGATATACTTCATCGGCAATTTCAAATAACTGCTACAGCCCACGAAGATAACTGAAAAGGCAAAGTAAGATATCTTCATTGGGCGTGTCATTATTTTACCTGCAATCTGTATAAATTATGAACAAACGAAATATATTCATAGCCGGAGTCGTAGCTGTTGTGCTGGCGGTTGGCGGGACTTTTTATTATATGCATCATATGGCGCAACCGTTGGACGAAGTTGCGGTAACTGATTCGGTAGAAGTCGACAATATCGTGCGGAAATATGGGATACCTGTTTCGCTTTACGACATTAAGTACGGACTTGTAGAACCGGGACAGAACCTCTCGATTATCTTGCGGAAGCATGGTTTGTCGGTAGGTGAAGTACACCGGCTTACCAAGAAAGCAGAAGGTGTATTCGATGTCCGTAAGGTAAAAGATGGGCAGGCATACGCCGTTTTTACGACCCGCGATAGCATTCCACAGACGGTGTACTTTGTTTACGAGGAAAGTCCGAAGTCATATATCGTCTTTGACCTGAAAGGTGATTACGGTGTGAAGCGCGGTGAAAATCCAGTGACGTGGGAGCGTAAGACTGTAGGAGGAAGGGTAAAAACATCGTTGTGGGTGGCGATGCAGCAGTGCGGAACCTCCCCGCAGCTTGCCCTTGACCTTTCGAATATCTTCGGCTGGAGCATTGACTTTTTCGGGTTGCAAAAAGAAGACGAGTTCCGTGTGTGGTATGAACAGGAAACCGTAGAAGGAAGGGAATTGCAGAACTTCCGTGTGCTGGCAGCCTCATTTTCGCACGAAGATAGTGTGTATTATGCTATTCCCTTTGTGCAGGATGGTGAGGAATTGTATTACAATGCTGACGGGAATAGCCTGGAGGGTGAGTTCTTGAAGGCTCCGTTGGATTATTATCGCATCTCGTCACGCTTTTCGAATAGCCGATTCCATCCGGTATTGCGCCGTTATCGTGCCCATCATGGTGTGGATTATGCTGCTCCGAAGGGTACGCCTGTGTATGCTATAGGCAAGGGAAAGGTGATAGCTAAAGCTTACCAGGCGGGTGGGGCAGGAAACTACCTGAAGATTCGTCACAATAGCCGCTATACTACCACTTATATGCATCTCTCGGGATTTGCTAAAGGAATCCAGGTGGGCTCGGAAGTAAAGCAGAAAGAAGTGATTGGCTACGTTGGGAGCACGGGGTTGTCTACTGGGCCACACCTTGATTTCCGTGTTTATGATAATGGTACCCCCGTTAATCCTCTTACTATCAAGTCGCAACCTAAAAAGCCTGTAAGTGAGGATAATAAGGAACAATTTGCCGTTGTGCGCGATTCGTTGCTGCAAATACTTGATGGGATAAAAGTGCATTGAAAGTAACAGGCTCTAAAAGATTGATAGGATATTGGAAGCGAGAGATTTGATTTGATACTTCAATTATTATTGTTTGAAACTTTTGTCAATAATGAAAAAAGTTGTATCTTTGCGCACACGTGTCATATTGGTTGATATGCAGGGACAAATTAGATTAAAAAGTAATGTTTTGAATAGGTAAGGAGTCAGAACTTTTTATACAAATTAAATAATGAGTAATTGATATGCTTATAGCTGTAGATTTTGATGGAACTATTGTAGAGCATAAATATCCCGCCATTGGTGCAGAGATACCTTTTGCTATTGAAACTCTAAAAAAGCTGGCTGCGGAAAAGCATAAGCTGATTCTTTGGAGTGTGCGTGAAGGGAAGCTTTTGGATGAGGCCGTTGAATTTTGCCGCCAGCGG
The DNA here is from genome assembly GCF_002159755.1 of Bacteroides sp. An269. Classification (NCBI taxonomy): domain Bacteria; kingdom Pseudomonadati; phylum Bacteroidota; class Bacteroidia; order Bacteroidales; family Bacteroidaceae; genus Bacteroides; species Bacteroides sp. An269. Next base: position 10,331 of record NZ_NFJG01000046.1, on the reverse strand, counting down.
GGATTGGTCTTTTATGCAGTCAACCGTGACTATCCGGAGGAAGAAAAGCAACAGAACAATCATTATTCGCGCAAATTGAAAGTGGATTTGTTCATAGATGACCGTAATTTGGGAGGATTGCCTGATTGGGGCACTATTTATGAAATGGTAACCAAGCGTCTTTCGTATGAAGATTTGTTGGATCGCTACGAAACGGACGAACAGGATGACAAGAAATCACGAAAGGGCTTTTTGAAAAGATTGTTTACTTAAACAATAATGTCGGGCTGATACAGTGACTAAGTATTATTGGAAAAATAGAGGCAATTAATATTTTTAAAGAACATAAGATGAAACTCAAACAAACACTTTTCGCATTTGCTATTATGGCATTGCTGGCAGGATGTACCTCTTATAAAAGTGTACCTTACTTGCAGAATCCTGAAATTGTAAATGAACTGGGAACGGAAATCCCCCTTTATGATGCGAAAATCATGCCTAAAGATTTGTTAAGTATTACAGTGAATACGACTGATCCTCAGGCGGCTGCTCCATTTAATTTGACTGTGCAGACTCCTTTGAATGCGGCGTTGACTAATATCAACACGACTACCCAGCCAACCTTGCAACAATATCTTGTAAGCAATCAGGGAGAAATTGATTTTCCAGTCCTCGGAAGGTTGAAAGTAGGAGGGTTGACTAAGAATGAAGCGGAGAATATGATTCGCGAACGGTTGAAACCTTATCTGAAAGAAGCTCCGATTGTAACCGTCCGTATGGCAAATTATAAGATATCAGTGTTGGGTGAAGTTGCACGCCCTGGTTCTTTTACGGTTAGTAACGAAAAGGTTAATGTGTTGGAAGCTCTTGCTATGGCAGGGGATATGACGGTTTACGGTGTACGTACGAATGTGAAGCTGATTCGTGAAGAACCCAATGGCAAACGGGAAATCGTAGAGCTTGATTTGACGAAAAGTGACATCGTCCTTTCACCTTATTTCTATCTCCGGCAAAATGATGTCATTTATGTTACTCCCAATAAGACAAAGGCGAAAAACTCAGATATCGGTAATACGACCACTACGGTTATATCGGCAACTTCAATCTTGGTATCTATCGCAAGTTTGCTAGTCAATATTCTCAATTAATTCAACGGATAAAAAAGTTAGAAAAAAACATCTATGGAAGAACAAAACATCAATGAACAAAACAAAGAAGAAAATGCTATCAATCTATATGCTATTTTTTTCAAATACCTTGCTTATTGGCCGTGGTTTGTCATAAGTGTAATTGTCTGTTTGATATTGGCTTTCCTTTATCTGCGCTATCAGGCGCCAGTATACAATGTTACGGCGGCTGTTTTAATTAAAGAAGAAGAACAAAAAGGTAGTACTTCTGCTACATCGCCTTTGGCTGCTATACAAGACCTTGGAATGTTTTCCATGACTAATAATTTTGATAATGAGGTGGAAATTCTGCATTCACGTACTCTTATCAAAAAAGCAGTAAATGAATTACGGTTGTATATCAGTATAGCCGAAGACCGCATGAGCGGTTATAATATTCCTTTGTATAAGACTTCTCCTGTCAATGTTTTCATGACGCCTGAAGAAGCTGATAAATTGAAGGCACCTGTTAAGCTGAAAATGAAATATACGCTTGATGGCAAATTGAATGTGGAGGCCGAATACACTCTTGAAGAAGAAGAGGAAGAAATCAGTAAAACATTTGATAAACTTCCGGCTGTACTTCCAACTCCTGTCGGAGTGGTGAACTTCGTTAAAAACGACTCGCTTCCAGAGCCTATGGAAGAAGATATGAGACTGGTTGCGTATATTAATGCTCCGACGTCTACCGCGAATGGATATATGGAGAACCTGACCGTGGAAGCGACTTCGAAAACCACAACAATAGCTCAAATCGGAATACAGAATACGGATAAACAACGTGCTGTGGATTTTATCAATTGCCTGGTGGCTTTCTATAACCGCGATGCAAATGATGAAAAAAATGAAGTGGCACAGAAAACAGCTGAATTTATTGAAGAACGCATTGGAATTATCAATCGCGAATTGGGTACTGCAGAGACAGAATTGGCTGATTTTAAACAGCGTTCGGGATTGACAGATCTTACCAGTGATGCGCAATTGGCTTTGGAAGAAAGTTCTAAGTATGGACAGCAGCGTGTAGAAAATGCTACGCAAATCCAGCTGGTAGAATTCTTGAAGAATTACATAAATGATCCTCAAAACAATGGAGAGGTTATCCCTTCAAATGTCGGGTTGCAGGATCAGAACCTTTCATCGGTAATTGACCAGTATAATACGATGATTATCGAACGTAACCGTTTGTTACGTACTTCTTCTGAAAGTAACCCTGCTGTTATTAATATGAATGCGGGGATAGAAGCCATGCGGCATAGTGTTCAGACTACTGTTGAAAGTGTATTGAAAGGTCTGAATATTGCAAAAATAGACATAGACCGTCAGGCACGTAAATTTGAAGGACGCATCAGTAATGCTCCTTTGCAGGAGAAAGAGTTCCTGAGCATTGCCCGTCAGCAGGAAATCAAGGCGGCACTTTATACGATGCTTTTGCAAAAGCGTGAGGAAAATGCTATAACCCTTGCGGCTACAGCCAATAACGGGCGGATTATTGAAGATGCTTTGGCAGATAAGGATCCTGTTTCTCCGAAAAAGAAAATCATCGCACTTGCCGCATTGATTTTGGGATTGGGAATTCCTGTCGGAATTATTTATCTGCGTGACATGTTGAAGTACAAAATTGAAAACCGTGAAGATGTAGAACACTTGACAGATATTCCTATTATTGCAGAACTTCCACGCTGCAAAAAACCGGAAAAAGGAGCGATTGTTGTACGGGAGAATAAAAACGATATTATGGAAGAAACATTTCGTGGCTTGCGTACCAATTTACTCTTCATGTTGCCTAAAGATAAAAAAGTGATTCTCTTTTCTTCTACTCAGCCAGGTGAAGGTAAATCGTTTGTTGCCGGCAATACAGCTGTCAGTCTTGCTTTCTTAGGAAAGAAAACGATTATTGTAGGTATGGATATCCGTAAGCCGGGATTGAATAAGGTATTCAATCTTTCTCGTCGTGCAGAAGGTATTACTAATTATTTGGCGGATCCGGATCATGTGAATATTTTCGATATGATTCAACATTCGGATATTAGCGAGAATTTAGATATCTTGCCAGGTGGTCCTGTTCCACCCAATCCGACAGAACTGGTGGCTCGTGATGTTCTGGACCGGGCTATCGAGCAGTTAAAGCAGCGTTATGATTATATAATTCTGGATACTGCGCCGATTGCCATGGTTACTGATACTGCGATTATCGGACGTGTGGCAGACATGTGTGTGTATGTTTGCCGTGCAGATGTGACCCCGAAGGCTGGGTATCGGTATATTAATGTTTTGCGTGATGAGAAGAAATTCCCTGTACTTGCCACTGTTATTAATGACATAGACATGAGCAAACGGAAAAACAGCTATGGTTATGGATATGGTGCAAAGTACGGATATGGTGGCAAGGCATATGGCTATGGTTATGGATACGGATATGGATATTCCGAAGCCCAAAAGCAAAAAAGCAACAAATAATTAAGAATTATAATCAACACTTATACGCATGTCGCATCAGTTTACACTTTTCTGCATGTATTCTTCGCAGAGTAATGTAAACTGGTGCGATTTTGTCTTTAAATCGTTATTATTATGAAAGATTTGAAAATAGCAGTGGCCGGGACAGGCTATGTAGGCCTTTCTATTGCCACACTGCTGAGTCAGCACCACCAGGTCACGGCGGTTGATATCGTTCCGGAAAAAGTGGAATTGATTAATCAGCGGAAATCACCCATTCAGGATGATTACATAGAAAAATACCTGTTGGAGAAAAAACTGAACCTTACTGCTACATTGGATGGGGTTAAAGCATATAGTGATGCTGATTTTGTGATTATTGCAGCTCCGACCAATTATGACCCGATAAAGAACTATTTCGATACCAGCCATGTAGAAGAAGTCATTAAGTTGGTTATGCAGGTCAATCCGGATGCGATTATGGTCATTAAGAGTACGATACCAGTAGGATATACCGAAAACATCCGTAAGAAGTTGGGAAATAATAACATCATATTTTCTCCCGAATTTCTGCGGGAAAGCAAAGCGCTTTATGATAATCTTTACCCTAGCCGCATCATTGTGGGACGTCCTGAAGGAGACGCCCGTTTGGACAAAGCTGCACATACTTTTGCCGCTTTACTTCAGGAAGGTGCTCTTAAAGAGAATATTGATACATTGTTCATGGGATTGACAGAGGCGGAAGCCGTGAAACTGTTTGCCAATACTTACCTGGCTTTAAGGGTATCATACTTTAATGAATTGGATACTTATGCTGAAATGAAAGGATTGGATACAAAGGCGATAATCAATGGGGTCTGTCTGGATCCGCGCATTGGAAGTCATTATAATAATCCAAGTTTTGGCTATGGAGGTTATTGCCTGCCTAAAGATACCAAACAGCTTCTTGCCAACTATGCGGATGTGCCTGAAAATTTGATACAGGCAATAGTGGAAAGCAATCGTACACGTAAGGATTTTGTTGCCGATAGAGTCTTGCATAAGGCAGGATATTACGATTATTATAACCGGAGTGATTATAATCCTGATGAAGAACGGCAATGTACAATAGGTGTTTTTCGTCTTACAATGAAAAGCCATAGTGATAATTTTCGGCAAAGCAGTATCCAAGGGGTCATGAAACGTGTGAAGGCTAAAGGTGCAATTGTAATAATTTATGAGCCGACCTTGAAAGATGGGAGCACTTTTTTTGGAAGCCGGGTTGTAAATGATTTGGAACTTTTCAAGCGCCAGAGCCAGGCTATTATTGCTAATCGCTATGATGCATGTCTTGACGATGTCCGGTATAAAGTGTATACTCGTGATATTTTTCGGAGAGACTGACTGATAGTAACACATCTGTTTGGCTTTTACAGAAATAAAGATTACCTTTGTCCGAAAAGATTTTGGAATTATGAGAAAAGTAGCATTAATCACCGGTATAACAGGACAAGACGGTTCTTACCTTGCTGAGTTTTTGATAGAGAAAGGCTATGAAGTGCATGGTATTTTACGCCGTTCTTCGTCATTCAATACAGGACGTATCGAGCATTTGTATCTGGACGAATGGGTACGTGATATGAAGAAAAACCGTTTGGTGAATCTTCATTGGGGCGATATGACAGATTCCAGTTCGTTGATTCGTATCATCAGTGACATTCATCCTACGGAAATCTATAATCTGGCAGCACAGAGCCACGTAAAGGTCTCTTTTGATGTACCTGAATACACAGCCGAGGCTGATGCCATCGGCACGCTTCGTTTATTAGAGGCGGTTCGAATCTGCGGACTCGACAAAACTTGCCGTATTTATCAGGCTTCCACATCTGAACTTTTTGGAAAGGTTCAGGAAATTCCCCAAAAAGAAACGACTCCTTTTTATCCGCGTTCACCCTATGGAGTGGCAAAGCAGTATGGTTTTTGGATAACGAAAAACTATCGTGAAAGTTATGGTATGTTTGCTGTAAACGGTATCCTGTTCAATCATGAAAGTGAGCGGCGTGGAGAAAATTTCGTGACACGTAAGATTACGCTTGCGGCTGCACGTATCAAGCAAGGGTTCCAAGATAAACTGTATTTAGGCAATCTTGACGCGAAACGTGATTGGGGATATGCTAAAGATTATGTAGAATGCATGTGGCTTATCCTCCAGAATGATAAACCAGAAGACTTTGTGATAGCAACCGGCGAGATGCATACGGTACGAGAGTTCTGTACGCTGGCATTCCATTACCTGGGTATTGATTTGGAATGGCAGGGAAGTGGTGTTGACGAAAAAGGTATTGACCGGGAAACAGGACGTGTATTGGTAGAAGTTGATCCGAAGTATTTCCGCCCGTGTGAAGTGGAGCAGCTTTTAGGAGATCCGACCAAGGCCAAAGAAACATTAGGCTGGAATCCGACAAAAACATCTTTCCCTGAGTTGGTACGTATAATGGCTGAGCATGACATGAAGTTTGTAAGGAAACTTCATCTGAAAGCAGAAATGGATAAAGAAGAATAATTTTAAGTTGACAAGGTGTCAGATAACGAATTGACAAGGATGTAATGGTATTTGACAGGTAATACCTCGTTTTCTGATACTTTGTCGGCTTGTCAACAAAAAAGAATATGTTGGACAAATCATCAAAAATATATGTTGCCGGACATCATGGATTAGTTGGATCGGCTATTTGGAATAATCTTCAGCAACGGGGGTATATGAACTTGGTAGGGCGTAGTCATAAGGAACTGGACCTGTTGGATGGAGTGGCTGTAAAACGTTTTTTCGATGAAGAACAGCCTGATGCTGTAGTATTGGCTGCCGCACATGTAGGAGGCATTATGGCGAACTTGCATTACCGTGCAGACTTTATTTACCAGAATCTTCAAATACAGCAGAATGTCATCGGTGAAAGCTTTCGTCATGGTGTCAAGAAGCTTCTGTTTTTGGGTAGTACCTGTATCTATCCGCGTGAAGCTCCCCAACCGATGAAGGAAGAAGTACTGCTCACTTCTCCTTTGGAATATACGAACGAACCTTATGCCATTGCTAAAATAGCCGGCTTAAAGATGTGTGAAAGTTTCAACTTGCAATATGGTACGAATTACATTGCCGTTATGCCTACAAACCTTTATGGACCAAATGACAACTTTCACTTGGAAAACAGTCATGTGCTTCCGGCAATGATTCGCAAGGTCTATCTTGCAAAGTGCCTGAATGAAGGCAAGTGGGATGCTGTGCGTAAAGACATAAACTTGCGCCCTGTAGAAGGAGTAAATGGAAATAATACGGACGAAGAAATCTTAGGAAAACTGGCAAAGTTTGGCATTGCGCCCGAAGCTGTAACTTTATGGGGTACAGGCAAGCCTTTGCGTGAGTTCCTGTGGAGTGAAGAGATGGCAGATGCCAGTGTACACGTATTATTGAATGTAGATTTTAAAGATACTTACAAGAATGGCGAGACAGAAATCCGTAATTGTCATATCAATGTAGGTACGGGCAAGGAACTGTCCATCCGGGAACTGGCTGAGAAGATTGTAAAAGAAATCGGCTTTAAGGGTGAGTTGCGTTGGGATTCTTCTAAGCCAGACGGAACGATGCGTAAGTTGACGGACGTAACGAAGCTTCATAGCTTGGGGTGGCATCATCAAGTGGAGATAGACGAGGGAATTCATCGTTTGTATGAATGGTATCTGAAGGGGATTTGTATCAACCATCAGACAATTTGATGTAATGGCATAACGATATAACACTTATTGCTGTCTGCTAACGCTTTTATCAGTGTTTGGCAGGCAGCAGTTTTTTTGTAACGCAAAGATTACGGATTTCTGATGCTGACCGTATGTCTTTACCTTCTGCTTTAAAAAGAGAAAAGCTACAGCTTCCCTTTAATGCATTGGAATGCCTCCAAGAAAATGAATGACCCGGTTCGCATGCAACGGTTTCTATGCTGATGTGATATTCATGTTCTGAAATAAGTTTAAATCACTTCATTTAATGATAAAATCTCTTTGAATTTTCGTTTATTACTGCCATTTTATTAAATTTGCCGCCACAAATTTATAGCAAGAAGAATGAAAAGGATAAGATTGTTTGTAACAGTATTGGCTATCGGGACTTTGTTATTCCAAAGTTGTGACGATAGCAAGACGTATGCTGAACTGAGAGATGATGAAATTGATGCAATCAATGCATGGATTAGTACGCACGATTATGAAATAATAAGCGAAAGCGAATTCTATGCCCAAGATACAATGACCAACGAGAATCAGTTTGTGCTTTTTGATGAAAGCGGTGTGTATATGAATATCGTGAAGAAAGGGCAGGGTACTTCTGTCTTGGCAGATGGGTCGTATTCCATACTTTCCCGTTATTTTGAGATTGCGATGCAGGATCGTGATGAACTGTTCAGTTTGGGTGATACGCTGACTGGTAATACGAATCTGTACAATTATCCGCTTTATTTTGTAAACTCATCGTGGTCGCTTCCAATGTATATGCTTCATCCCGAAGAATATAAGCTTACCATTGATGGTGATTCTTATTCGGCAGCTTTTACGCAGAGTTATATTATGTATTCCATTTACCAGACAACTTCGGTACCGACGGGCTGGTTATTGCCTTTGCGGTATGTAAAACCTTCGCGTACATCTTCGTCGACTGATGTGGCTCGTGTACGTCTGATAGTTCCTCACGCTGAAGGGACTAGAAATGCGAGCCGTTATGTATACCCGTGTTATTACGAGATTACTTATAATTTAGGTAAATAAGAAGGCAGGTGTGTCAGAATGGAATGGGATTATCAAAATGAACGTTGATTTTTGTTTTGGCACATCCGCCTTATGTTGTAATGTCTGTTCCGTTTGTCAGGGAGGACAACCCAAGACATTGCCTGAATGTTGGTGAGAAATTATAAACCCAAAAACTTAATAAACGATGACTTTGATAAAATCAATCTCCGGTATCAGGGGAACTATCGGGGGAAAAGCAGGAGAAGGGCTGACCCCGTTGGATATCGTAAAATTTACTTCTGCATACGCTACACTGATTCGTCGTATTTCTTCTTTACAAAGCAATCGCATTGTGGTGGGACGTGATGCCCGTGTATCGGGTGAGATGGTGCGGAAAGTGGTGTGTGGCACTTTGATGGGTATGGGTTTTGATGTCGTTGATATAGGATTGGCTTCTACTCCTACTACCGAATTGGCGGTGACGATGGCAAAAGCCTGTGGTGGAATTATTCTGACTGCCAGCCACAATCCGAAACCGTGGAATGCACTTAAATTGTTGAACGAACGTGGTGAGTTCTTGAATGCTGAAGAGGGGAAAGAAGTGCTCCGCATAGCCGAAGCAGAAGACTTTGAATACGCCGATATTGATTCGATAGGGCTCTATACGGAGGATTTGAGTTATGGTGAAAAGCATATCGAGCACGTCTTGTCTTTGCCTTTAGTAGATAGCAAGGCTATCCGTGAAGCAGGTTTTCGTGTCGCAATTGATTGTGTAAATTCGGTAGGTGGTATCATTCTTCCACAATTGCTGGAGCGTTTGGGAGTGGATTATGTAGAGAAATTGTATTGCGAACCTACAGGAATTTTCCAGCATAATCCTGAGCCCTTGGAGAAAAATCTAGGTGATATCATGCAGTTGATGCGGAAAAAAGAATTGGATGTGGCTTTTGTTGTAGACCCGGATGTAGATCGATTGGCTATGATTTGTGAAGATGGAACAATGTATGGCGAGGAGTATACGCTAGTTACAGTGGCCGATTATGTATTGAAGAATACACCGGGCAATACGGTATCCAATTTGAGTTCGACTCGTGCATTGCGGGATGTAACTGATAAATACGGGATGAAATATTATGCTTCGGCAGTAGGCGAAGTGAATGTGGTAGCAAAAATGAAAGAGACACATGCCGTAATCGGCGGTGAAGGTAACGGCGGTGTCATCTATCCGCCTGCCCATTATGGTCGGGATGCACTGGTAGGCATAGCTTTGTTCTTAAGTCATTTGGCTCATGAAGGCAAGAAGGTGAGTGAACTGCGTGCTTCTTATCCTACTTATTATATGGCGAAAAATCGTATAGATTTGACGCCGGATACTGATATTGATGCTATTTTGGAAAAAGTGAAGGACGTTTACCGTAATGAAGAGGTAAACGATATCGATGGGGTGAAGATTGATTTTGCTGACGGGTGGGTACACTTGCGTAAGAGCAATACCGAACCCATTATCCGTGTATATTCGGAAGCCCGCACTGCAGATGAAGCCGACCGTTTGGCGAAAACTGTTTGTGCAATCGCCTGTGAGAAAAATTGAAAAATGAATGTCCGTAAACAGTCAATACATACCCTTGAAAAATGAATATATACTTCATCGGCTGATGAATATATACTGCATTCACGGTTGAATATATACTTCATCGGCAGATGCAGTATTACTGCGTTTTCAACTCAGTCGAATTGGTTTATTACGGACATTCATAACTTGAAGTGCATTTGTTGCCCTATCGGCAGATATAATCTGATTTGAATACGGTCGTATAGTTTTTGTACGGCCGTATGTTTTTTCATAGACAATAAAAACGCACCTTTACAGGAGATATTTCTTGTCTGCGTCTTAGAAGCTGTTTTGAATTTCTCCAAAAAGTTTTTCTTGGCTTGATGTATCTGTTTTCGTGTGTGCTTTGGGCGATTTTTTGGTCCTTTTCGCTCCTGTTCTTCGTC